>JAUZOF010000099.1 GCA_030706585.1 Bacteroidota bacterium | reverse complement strand
CTTTCCCGCCCCGGGAGGTCCGACCATAATTAAATTATGCCCACCCGCTGCAGCCACCTCCAGAGCACGTTTAACACTCTCCTGCCCTTTTACGTCTTCGAAGTCAAGGTCGAATTTCGCCTGGCTGTTGTAGAAATCTTCCCGGGTATTGACTTCAGTAGGCTCCAGTTCCCGATCACCATTGATAAATTCAATGACCTCGCGGATATTTTCTACACCGTACACCTTGAGGTTATTGACCACAGCAGCTTCACGGGCATTTTGCTTCGGAACAATGAGTCCTTCGAATTTATCTTCCCTCGCTTTTATCGCAATAGGTAAAGCTCCTTTGATAGGTTGTAATGTACCGTCAAGCGAAAGTTCGCCCATCATCATATACGACTCCAGCTTTTCGGAAGAAATGCTTCCCCCACCCGCCAGAATCCCCATAGCAATGGGTAAATCGTACGCCGAACCCTCCTTGCGAATATCCGCAGGAGCCATATTGACCACCACCTGCTGCGATGGAAACTTAAAGCCATTGAACCGAAGCGCCGAAACAATACGTTCATGACTCTCCTTGACGGCATTGTCGGGCAATCCCACGAGAAAGAATTTGATTCCCTGCGAACAATTGACCTCTATGGTGACGACCAGAGCATTGACGCCCTGAACGGCGGCGGCATACGTTTTGACAAGCATATCGGCAGATTTTTACGGTTACATTTACAAACTTATTAATTTATCCAAAACAACAAGACATTTCCCTTTAAAAATAGAAATAAAAAAGAGCCACAGAAAAATCTGCGGCTCCCTAATATATGGATAATTATGATTTACTTTTTCGCTACAAGCTCTTCGGCTCTGGAAATAGCCACCTGAATACTGGGGCATATATTCTCATCCCCAATCATTTGCGCCACATCCGATTTTTCAAGGACAGCCCTTACGCGCTCGTTTACACCGGAAAGGATGATTTTAATATGCTCCTTTTTCGAGTTTTTAATCAGGATTTCCAGGTTGTGAAGTCCGGTAGAATCAATAAACGGCACCTTACGCATCCGGATAATCCGGGCTTTGGGCTTATCGCCGATCACCATCATCTGCTCGTCGAATTTATTGGCCACACCGAAGAAGAACGGTCCGTCAATTTCATATACTTCAACGCCAGCCGGAATGGTCAGATTTTCAGCCGCTGCGGTAGGAAAATGAGTATCAGAGAGTTTGATTTCATCGGTCAATACCGAAATAGAACTGGTCTCTGAAACCCGGCGCACAAACATGATAATCGCGAGAATCAGACCCACCTCAATGGCAATAGTCAGGTCAAAAATCACCGTCAGGAAGAAGGTGGTCAACAGTACAGAAATATCGGATTTGGTGGTCTTGAGCAGGGAACGGAAGGTACGCCATTCACTCATATTATAAGAGACGATCACCAGGATACCGGCCAGACATGCCATAGGGATATGTTTGGACAGATTTCCCAGGAAGAGCAGAATCAGCAACAGAATCACGGCATGAATAATACCAGAAACCGGCGTTTTACCGCCATTATTGATGTTGGTCATCGTGCGGGCAATAGCACCGGTTGCAGGAATACCTCCGAAAAACGGCACAATCACATTGGCAACTCCCTGACCTATCAACTCGGTATTGGAATCATGTTTCTCGCCGGTCACACCGTCGGCAACTGTTGCTGAAAGCAGTGACTCAATAGCCCCCAGCATGGCAATGGTAAAGGCCGCCGACATCAGCAGGTTGATTTTATCAAACGAGAGACCGATGCCCTGCGGTTCGGGAATCTGAGCCTTTATCTGGAAACGGTCACCGATGGTTTCGATACCGGTGACTCCGAATTTATTTTTCAAGAAATAGGCAACAACGGTCAACAGAATAATCGCAACCAACGAACCCGGAATCTTGGGGGAAATCTTAGGGGTAAGAATAATAATCAGAATGGTTAGAATGCTAATCCCGAGCGCCCAGAGGCTGGTCGTATCGAAGCATCCGGCATAGGCAATCCACTTTTCAATAAATGAACCCGGCACATGCGCCATTTGCAATCCGAAAAGGTCTTTAATCTGGGTGGTGAAGATGGTAAGTGCGATACCGGAGGTGAATCCGACAATGATGGGATAAGGTATAAAGCGAATGATGGTCCCGATTTTGAAAACGCCCATCAGGATAAGCATTACTCCGGCCATAAAGGTGGCAATAGCTAATCCCTGAATACCGAACTTCTCGACAATGCCGTAAACAATTACGATAAAGGCGCCGGTGGGACCGCTGACCTGTACTTTACTTCCCCCGAAGGCCGAAACCAGAAACCCGGCCAGGATCGCCGTTATGATTCCCTTTTCAGGGGTTACACCCGATGCAATACCGAAAGCGATAGCCAGGGGCAAAGCAACAATACCTACAATTATACCGGACATCAAGTCTTTGAAGAACAGCTCTCTGCTGTAGTTTTTCAGGCTTTCGATGATTACCGGTTGGAATGAAAGTTCTTTTAGTCTTCTCATAATCATCAAAAATTTGCCGCAAAAGTACGAATAAACAGTTTACTTCTAAATAGTTAGCTGTGATTATCTGTTTAATTGGAATTCTGCCGCCGGATATCTCAACTGATTTCTAAATAAACACAATGCTGAACTATTTACAAACCAATGAAATAAGCCTATTTTAGAAGTTATCAGACACCCAATATTAATGATTCATAAAAATACAATGACCTCGTATAATCTGTAACAGGACTGTAATATAAATAATATCATAATGGTTTATATTTGCATTATACTACTAAACATATAGCATATCTTGAAACGTGGCTCATTCATCTATTTATACTTGATTTTCAGAATAAAATAACCCCATCAAATCGAAGACCTATGAAAACTAAAATTAGCTTTAAACAAAAACTCACAGCAATAGCCATTGGATCCTTATTCTCCTTATCAGCTATAGCTCAAACAGTGACTTTTAACGTAACAACGGTTTCACCAAGCGGAAGCAGCTCGACTCCAAATGTTTTTGCCTGCTGGATTACCGATGCCAATGGAACCTTTGTCAAAACCATCAACCGACAAGCTGCAACCCGTATCTCTTACCTTACCAAATGGATTACGTCAACACCAACCAAGAATGTCACAGACGCAACCACCGGTGCTACGATGAGCATTCATAATGCTTTATACACGACCGGAACAAATACCGGAACAGTTCTTCGCAAACCTTTTGTCTGGAACTGTAAAAACGTATCCGGAACAGTCGTTTCAGATGGAACCTACTACTTCAATGTGGAATTTGCAGAGCAAGATAAAGGTGAGAGATACGCTCAATACGCATTTACCAAGGGGGCATCCGCTCAAAATATCACTTATACTAATGTCAGCTCCGACTTCATAAATGCAACCTTACAATATGCCCCACTTTCCTCCGGTGTAGAACTTGTACAAAACGATCTCAACCTACAGGTGAGCTATCTGAAATCCAGCCAGCAGTTTCAGGTAAAGCTGGACAATACGAACAACGATAATCTGTATGTTTCGCTGTATAACAGCAGGGGGGGGCTGATTCTCAAAAAAGCAATCACTAACGTGAACAGTACATTTAGCGCTGCGGGATTTCCCAATGGCGTCTACTTTGTGAAAGTCACAGATGCAACAGGTACTTCAGCGACCAATAAAATACTTGTCTATTAATCCGTTTGATAAAAAACAACTTCCAGAATTCAACCCTAACAGGTTTTAAAAACCTGTTAGGGTTATTTTGAGCCACACACTGCATTTCATTTATAAATAAAGACAGTTTGCTCTAAAAACAGCATATCGAATATATTTATATTGCTACTTTTACGTTTTACTTCTCACAGTGCTTTTTACTACCATTTAGGTAGGGAAAAAGCTATTTAAAACGGAAATAAAACGTACACCTCCTCTATGAAGAAACTCATCCATATCCTGACCTCCATTCGGGCCAGCATCGTAATGATGGTCATTTTTGCTGTAGCCATCGGCTATGCCACATTTGTCGAAAACAGTCAGGGCACGCCAACTGCCCGTTCGATGGTTTACAATGCCTTATGGGTAGAAGTTCTGCTTACGCTACTGACTATCAATATGGTGGTCGTTATCCACCGTACGAAACTGATTCCCAAAAAGAAATGGGGAGTGTTACTTTTTCACGTCGCCTTTATATGCATACTGGCCGGTGCGGCCATCACCCGTTTCTTCGGCTATGAAGGCATCATGCACATCCGCCAGGGAGAGACCAGCAATACCATTACCACTGACAAGACCGTCGTGACCATTAAGGCGGAATATAACGGGCAAAAGGCGGAGAAAAGCACCGAAGTGGATTTCGAAGAGACGAAAGACAACACCTTTAATGAATCGCTACAGGTAGGTGGAAAAAGCATTGAGGTGGAAAATACCCTTTTCGTACCAAATGCCCAGGAGATGATTGAGCCGGACGAACAGGGAGAACCGGCCGTATCGCTCTTCATCATGAGCGGAGCTGAACAAAGTATGGATGTGACGCTTTTTGGCAATGAGAAAAATGACATCGGAGGAGTAACCTTCGGATTTGAAGGCAAAGATTCGGCTGATGTATTATTTTCCACAAAAGACAATACGCTCTATTTCAATTCAAACGAAACGGTTACCAAAACCGGAACTATGACTTCCGGGATGATTGACCGCAAGAATGCTGTGCCGGTAACTCCGGGAGAATTGTGTCAGGGTGAAGAAAACACCGTTTACCGCGTCGGCAAGATTGTCTTTATGATCAAAGGATTTATGCCGAAAGCGGCAAAAACATTGACCCAAGCCACCGCTTCGGAAGGGGAGATGAATATGGGTGTTGATGCCCTGACTCTGGCTGTCAAAGAGGGTAACAGCACAAAGAAAATCAACGTTTTCAAGGAGGAAAGCGACAAACCTATCCCTTCAAGCTGCCTGATTAACGGAGTAAAAGTAAGCGTGGCTTACGGTAAAATGGCCCGTAAACTACCTTTTAGCCTGACATTAAAAGCTTTCCAGTTGGACCGCTATCCGGGATCCATGAGCCCCTCCTCCTACGCCAGCGAAATTACCCTGAAAGATACCGAACGTAAAAGTGTGCGGCCGTACCGCATTTTCATGAATAATATATTGAATTACAGAGGCTACCGCTTCTTCCAGTCTTCTTACGATGAAGATGAGCAGGGGACGATTCTGTCCGTCAACCACGACTATTGGGGAACGTTTGTGACCTACATCGGTTACCTGATGTTGGTGATTGGAATGGGTATGACCCTTTTCAACAAACGGAGCCGCTTTCAGATGCTAATCCGAATGGCTGACGAACTGCAACAGAAGCGAAAAGTGATTACGGTCCTTGCCTTATTGATAACCGCCTCAACATTTGCGGCAAATAATTCATCCGTTTCAAAAGCGGAGCACCTGAAAGCATTCAGTCGCCTGCTCGTACAGGACGGAGCCGAGGGAAGGATTGAACCCATCAGCACCTATTCATCGGACATTTTACGCAAAATCTACAAGAAAAACGCCTATAAAGGACAAAGCCCTGAAGAGGTCTTGCTGGGCATGATTACCAATCCTGATGTATGGAAAAAAGAGCCAATCATCAAGGTCAATCACGACCAACTGGCCAAAGAGCTGGGTGCCAAAGATGGCCATATCTCCTATAACCAGCTTTTTGACACAAAAACAGGAAGCTACAAACTGAGCGGTATCGTTGACAAGGCTTATATCAAAGACCAGTCCAAACGCAATACTTATGAAAAAGAGGTGGTCTATCTGGATGAGCGCTTCAATATTTGCAGCCAGATTTTCGATGGTTCACTGCTTGCCCTTTTCCCGGAAAAGAGTGCTACGAATGGAAAATGGAGCGCCGCCAAACAGACCGGAATGACCTCTTCTCCATCCGGGAACGGATGTCCCTATTGTGCCAAAAACAAAACAAGCTCCACCGGTATGGGCACTAACAGCGGTATGCAAATGCCTCCCGCAGATGAAGACAGGACATCTGATGCTTCCTCCGAAGCTGACGGTGGTATGAATAATTCTCACATGAGTATGGGCAATATGCCTATGCCAGACCCCTCTATGGGAGCATGTACCCGCAATCAAAAAACACCCATGTCAATGTTTGCAAGTCCAACAGTTCCGGCTCCTGAGAATTCTCCGGAAGGACTGTTGGGAACTTACATAAAAGCTGTAAATGGGGCTGCAAAATCCGGAAACTGGAAAGCCGCTTCGGAGGCTTTAGCCAAAATCGAAAAATATCAGCAGCAAAACAGTAGTGTTACATTACCATCTGCGGCACAGGTGAAAATGGAGATTCTCTACAACGAATGGGACCTCTTTAATAACCTGGCTTATATCTATTTTACCGTGGGAGCCATCCTGCTTGGGCTTCACCTGCTCAATATTTTCAAATACAGAAAAGGAGTTCAAAAGGTCCTTGACTTTTCCTACTACCCGTTGGTCGTGCTTTTTGTCGTCTATACTGCGGGAATGGGAATACGTTGGTATATCTCAGGTCACGCCCCGTGGAGTAACGGCTACGAAAGCATGCTTTTTGTAGGTTGGGCGACCAGTCTGTCCGGACTACTTTTTGCACGCAAATCACCGATGGCATTCTCCGTTACGGCTTTGCTTTCAGCCACAGCGCTGATTGTAGCTGCCATGAGCTGGATGAACCCTGAAATCACGAACCTTGTGCCGGTTTTGAAATCTTACTGGTTGGTGGTTCACGTAGCCGTGATCACCTCAAGCTACGGCTTCTTTGCGATGGCGATGTTATTAGGTCTGGTGAATATGATTTTGATGATTGCGAAAAAAGAGAACAATCAGGAAAGGTTGAATGACAATATCAAAGAACTCAGTTACATCATTGAAATGGCAATGATTATCGGACTATTCCTGCTGACTATCGGTAACTTCCTGGGGGCCGTCTGGGCCAACGAATCGTGGGGCAGATACTGGGGATGGGATGCCAAAGAGACCTGGGCGCTGGTTAGTATTTTGGTTTATGCCATCATCTTGCATGTACGCATGATACCGGGCGGAAACCATCCCTATATTTTGAGTGCTTTGTCCGTTATCGGATTTGGCACTGTAATTATGACTTTCCTTGGGGTGAATTACTACTTATCAGGTATGCATTCTTATGGAAAGGGGACTCCACCGCCCATGCCCGATGCGTTATTCATCTTTGCCCTGGCAGTCATTGCCATTATCGTACTGGCATTTATGGCGGAAAGGAAGAATAATTTTCTCTTTGCCGCCAGACCCGTTAACGATAAAGAAATCAAAGAGTAAACTACCTGAAACAGCCAAAGATTATAAATCTCAAACATTTTGGGGCATTTACATCTATCATGATTGATGTTTTTATAAATTTGTCAGGCACATTTCAGGATTCTCCTTACAAGTTTGGATATCAAAACTTTCATACAGCATGAAGCGTTCTACTCACAGGATTCTGTTGACCTTTTATACGATTATTCCCATCGCGCTCTTTGTAACGATAGGATATTACGGTTATGCGTTTTACTCCCTTCCCGAAGCGGAACGTGTAAAGCCCTATCCCGACCCGAATATTCTCTACAACCTGTGGAACCCAAGTGGTATATACGGACACGGGCTGGGTATCATGGGAACACTCCTGATATTGATTGGCCTCTTCTCCTATATGGCGCGAAAACACCTGAAGATTTTCGCCCGTTGGGGAACTTTAAAATACTGGCTCGATTTCCATATCTTCAGCTGTACGCTGGGGGCAATCATGGTGTTATTTCATACGACCTTTAAGTTTGGAGGAATTATATCAGTTGGGTTCTGGAGTATGGCAGCAGTTTGGGTAAGCGGAGTCATAGGCCGATTTATCTATATCACGATTCCCCGTACTATTGAAGGACGTGAACTAAGTCTGGTTGAACTGGAGGGGATGCAGGACGAAGTGATTCTGGAACTCAAAAACCGGTACCATCTGGAATTCTCGGAACTGGATAACCTGCATCATTCGGAGGTAAAATCCTATCTATCGGAAAAAGGAATCGCGCAAAAAGACATTCGGAAGGTAAAGCGCATGGTTAAAAGCCAGCACTACCTATCCAACCGGATCAGAAGGCTGAACAAGCTAAACAAAATCTTTCACTACTGGCATGTTATTCACCTGCCTTTTGCGTTGATTATGCTGGTTATCATGGTGATTCACGTTGCCGTAACCTTATCACTCGGATACTTTTGGATATTCTGAACTATGAATACACTTTTCGAACAAATAGCCATTTACGGATTCACCTTTCTGCTGATTACGGTCATTTTGCTGATTTATATTATCAAGCAAAAACGGGAATCGAAGACGGTGGAGGACAAAATAGTGATTGCCAAAGAGGAGGGTTGGCACGAGCCGGTTACACTCTATCCGGTGGTTGACCCGAATCGCTGCCTGAAGAGTGGCGCCTGTATTACGGCTTGTCCCGAAAAGGATATTCTCGGCATTCGCAGTGGTAAAGCCACTACGATCAATGCCTCTCTCTGTATCGGGCATGGCGCTTGTGTAAAAGCCTGTCCGGTGGGAGCCATTTCCCTCTATATCGGGACGGAGAAAAGAGGAGTGGATATACCCGAACTCTCCGATAATTTTGAGACAAACGTTCCGGGTATCTTCATTGCCGGCGAACTGGGTGGCATGGGATTAATCAAAAATGCAGTGACTCAGGGTGCCGAAGCCGTAGAATACATTTCCCGGATTATTAAAAAAGATTCTCCGGCTGAATACGACCTGATTGTGGTCGGTGCCGGTCCGGCAGGTATCAGCGCGACACTGAATGCCAGAAAGAACGGTCTGAAAGTGCTGACTCTTGAGCAAGATACATTAGGCGGAACCATTGCTACATTTCCCCGCTCGAAAATCGTGATGACCTCTCCAATGCAACTTCCTCTTCATGGAAAAGTTAAGCTGGTGGAAACGACCAAATCAGAACTGCTGCATTTGTGGAATACCGCTCTGTCCAAAAACAAACTCTCCATTCAGGAAAATACCAAAGTAGAATCTATTCATCCCGAAAATGGCTATTTCAAAATAACAGCCTCAACGGGAGAAACCTATACCGCACAAAAAGTACTGCTGGCAGTTGGTCGCAGGGGTACTCCGCGCAAACTCGATATTCCGGGTGAAATGACCGAAAAGGTAGCTTATCGCCTGCTCGAGCCGGAAGATATTCACGGTAAGAAGATTGTCGTAGTGGGTGGTGGCGATTCGGCAGTGGAAAGCGCACTGCTTCTTGCTCCCCAAAACCAGGTAACCCTCTCCTACCGTGGTGAGGCATTTTCCCGTATCAAACAGAAAAATGCCCATAAAATTGCCGATGCGATGGCGAAGGGTAGTGTCAATGTTTTATTCAACACGAATCTCGTTTCTATTGACCCACATAGCGTTTCATACAAAATCGGAGAGTCGGATGAAATCCATCAGCTCGAAAACGACAGGGTCTATATATTTGCCGGTGGCGAGCTGCCTGTCCAGTTTCTGAAAAAGATGGGAATCAGCATGTGCACCAAGCATGGGGAAGTGATTTTAAAACATTGATATAAGCTCTTTATGAAGCAAATAAAAATTCTGTTTGCGTTTATTGTGTCATTGGTATTTGCCATCGGCAGTTATGCTCAAATCTCACCGGGAGAGTTGACGAAAGCACATGCAAATCTGGAAGGAGTCTCCAACTGTACCAAATGTCATACGATAGGCAAAAAAGTCTCCAGCCAGAAATGCCTCGATTGCCACAAAGAAATCAAAGCGGAACAGGTTACTCATCACGGATTCCATGCCTCGAATGAGGTCATGTCCAAAGAGTGCTCCTTTTGCCACAAGGAACACCACGGCAAAATGGCCAGCATGACCCGTTTCGACCAAAAGAAATTTGACCACAGCAAAACCGGCTTTACACTCAAAGGCGTTCATGCCCGCAAAGAGTGCCGCGATTGCCACAAAACAGAATTTATTTCTGACCCCAAATACAAGAAGACCCCCAATACCTTCATGGGGCTAAACAGCAAGTGTACCACCTGTCACTTCGATTACCACCAGGGTAAGATGCCGGCAAATTGTGCAACCTGCCACGGATTCGAGAGCTTCAAGAAACCGCACATAACCGGCTTTGACCACAATAAAACCCAATATCCACTTTTGGGAAAACACCAGACGGTCAGCTGTGCGGCTTGTCACAAATCCGAAATGCTGAATGGCAAGAAGATTCAACGCTTTACCAGCCTTCCGTTTGAAAACTGTACCCCGTGCCACAAGGATGCTCATGAAAACAAGTTCGGTCAGGACTGCAAACGCTGTCACTCGGAAGAGTCCTGGCATGCCATCAAGAGCATTTCTACTTTTGACCACGACAAGACGGCTTTTAAACTGGTGGGAAAACACCAACATGTGGATTGCCGTAAATGCCACAAGACGAAGAACATGACCGACACTATAAAGCACGACCGATGCTCGGATTGTCATACCGACTACCATAAAGGAGAATTTGCCCGTAACGGTGTTTCACCGGACTGTATCGAATGCCACACCAACAACGGTTTTGAGCAGACGAAGTTCTCAATTGAGCGTCACAACAAACTGAAGTTCAAACTGGAAGGTGCACACATGGCAACACCCTGTATGGCCTGTCATAAGAAGCAAGACCATTGGACTTTCAAACAGACCCCTACCCGATGCGTAGATTGCCACGCCAACGTCCATAAAGGGTTTATTGACGATAAGTTCATGGCTAATAACGACTGTTCTTCATGCCACAATGTGCGTAACTGGGCAGCCGTGAGATTTGACCACAACCGCACGAAGTTCCCGTTGGACGGGGCACATGCAAAAACGAACTGCGCAGCCTGTCATTATGCTAAAAATTCGATGGGCGTCAAAGAGCAGAAGTTCAACACGCTTTCAACCGACTGTCAGGCATGCCACAAGGATAACCACCACGACCAGTTTGCCGTCAACAGTAAAACGGACTGTTCTCGTTGCCACG
>JAUZOF010000098.1 GCA_030706585.1 Bacteroidota bacterium | reverse complement strand
GTACTCCCCTTCTACCCGGCTACTTTGCCGATCCATCAGTGAAGAAGTTCGGTGATACTTACTACATCTACGCCACTACCGACGGCATCAAGCTGGCCTCGGGGACTCCGCAGGTGTGGATCAGTAAAGACTTCGTCAACTGGTATAACTACGAACTGAAACTTCAAATCCCAGAAGGACTGAATAACTGTTGGGCTCCCGATGTATTCCAGGCGTCCAACGGCAAATATTACTACTACATGGGGAACTGTGAAGCGGGATGCAACATTTACGGGTATGTTTCCGATTCGCCGATGGGACCATTTACCCCCATCAATGACGGGAAAGCAGTCATTCCAGCCGGCACATCCAGGAAAGATCTACCCGCTCTTGATGCCCAGTATCTCGTGGATGACGATGGTTCGGTATATTCTTATTTCGGAACCTGGTGCACCTCTTTCGGTGGAATAGGATTTGCCAAAATAGATTCGAAGGATATGTTTTCCATTCAGAAAACAACCTTCATACCTATTGAGCAGGTTCCCAAAGCATTTGAAGCATCGTATCCCATCAAAAGGAATGGGAAATATTTCCTGATGTACTCGTCTGGAGATTGCCGGTTAAGCAGCTATGCCGTACACTATTCGGTGAGCGACAGCCCCGAAGGACCTTTCCGTCCGGGCAAGAACAGCCCGATTTTGGTGACCAACAGCGATGGAACGATTGACGGCCCCGGCCACCATTCTATCCTGAAAGAAGGAAACGACTACTACATTGTGTACCACCGTCACGACAATCCGCACAGTACCAACGGAGAGTTCAGACAGGTGTGTGTCGATAAGCTGGTATTCTCCGACGATGAAACGATTGAGAAGGTTGTTCCGACACATTCGGGTATCGGCTTGTTAGGAACAAATCAGGTAGCAACTCCCGATCTGGCTTATCAGGCGAAAGTCACTGCCAGCTCTTCCTACCATTTGATCTCAAAGGAAACGACCTATAGCAACGGTGATTACGACTATATTTACAAACCTGAAAACGCAGTAGATAACAACAACGGGACGCTATGGAAAGCCGCCTCTGCCGATATGCCGCAATCGCTGACCATCGACCTTGGAAAAGTAAAATCCGTAAAACGGGTAATGACTCAGTTTGAGTATCCGACATTTTACTATCAATACAAAATCGAGGTTTCGACTGACAATGTGAACTGGAGTATATTCAGCGACCAAACCAATAACCGCCGTTGCGGCAGTCCGATGATTGACGACAACGATACGAAAGCCCGTTACGTCAGGCTGACGGTAACCGGCACAGAGAAATCCGGAATGTTGGCAGCGGTTTGGAATATCAAAGTGTATGACAAATTATTTGACATCCCTACATTTCAGAACACACCGAAAGCCAACGCTCCCGGTGCAACAAGCACCAAAAGCCTATTGGTAAACCTTGACGCCAATACGCTGAACTACGGAACGATCTATAATCAGTTTCCTAACCGTGGTACTTTAGGCGGAAAGTTTGAAATAAACGGCGCTCCTTCGGTCGAATGGATCGACAGTGTCAAAGCCATCGGATTCAATGGTGAAAGTTTTCTGAAGCTTTCGAAAAAGGCACCGGCCAGCCTCGACTGGAATTCACCATATACCGTTTCGGCCTGGGTATATAATCCTGAAATCGGGCCGGGAGAATGTCTGATGACATGGACTTCCCGCGAAAACATGTTGCAATCGTCCTATTCCGCATTGATGTACGGAACCGGTCATTACGGGGCTGTAGCTCACGGTGACGGAGCGGTAGATTTGCCTTACAGGGAAGTTCCGGCAAAAGGAAAATGGCATCACATTGTACTTACCTTTGACGGCATATTGGAGAATGTATATGTCGATGGAAAACTGAATACCCAGTCGCCCATTTCCCTCTTTGTGGAAAAAGGCGATATCCTGATCGGAGCATCGGGTGAGCCGTCAGAAAACTTCTCCGGGTATATGGCTAACATCCGGTTGTATGACAAGGCCATGAGTCAGGAAGAGGTGCTGAAACTGAAGAAGTCAACTGAACCAAAAAGAGGGCCGAAAGTCATTATCCAGCAATACAATTGAATATCAATATACAGATGATGGCGAAAATACCTTCCTTATTGAGACATATTTTCACCTGTATGTCTGTTGGATATTATTTCTTTGTAAAAGAATTAAACGCAGAAACTATCATTCAAAACACACATCAATAATACCTATGAGAAAACACCTATTGACAGGTCTGCTATGCCTCACCATTGGGGCACAGGCCCAGGTAAAAAAGAGTGCAACCTACCCTATCTCCCCGGTGCCCTTTACGGCAGTGAAGGTGACGGACGCTTTCTGGGGACAGCGCCTCAAAGCCAGCCGTGAGGTAACCATCCCGTTGGCATTCCGCAAATGCGAAGAGACCGGGCGTTACGAGAACTTCGTCAAAGCGGCTCATCCGAGCGACAGCTACAAAGAAGAGGGATTTACCTTCGATGATACCGATGTATATAAAACCATTGAGGGGGCAAGCTACCTGATGCAAACTTATCCCGATAAAAAACTGGATCATTATATTGACAGTGTGCTGGCTATTGTTGCCAAGGCTCAGGAGCCTGACGGTTACCTCTACACCTACCGCACCATGAATCCGAAACATCCGCACGAGTGGGTCGGTAGCAAGCGCTGGGAGAAAGAGGAAGACCTGAGCCATGAGCTTTATAACCTCGGCCACATGATCGAAGGTGCTATTGCACACTTCCAGGCTACAGGCAAACGTAACTTCCTGGATATTGCAATCAAATATGCCGA
This sequence comes from Bacteroidota bacterium, assembly GCA_030706585.1. Taxonomy (GTDB): domain Bacteria; phylum Bacteroidota; class Bacteroidia; order Bacteroidales; family UBA7332; genus CAXXIC01. The sequence goes on along the minus strand of JAUZOF010000098.1, from coordinate 8,261 downwards.
TTGCGCCGTGCGTGAGATCGGGGATAAACCGGGACAAGTGAAAGTGGTTCCCGGTCACCAGATTGCAGAGATGGCACTGGCGAAACTTTATGTCGTGACAGGGAATAAGAAATACCTTGACCTGGCAAAATTCTTCCTTGACAACAAAGGAAAAACCAGTACTCATACCGAATACAACCAATCGCACAAACCGGTAATCGAACAGGATGAAGCCGTAGGACATGCTGTTCGCGCAGCCTATATGTACACCGGAATGGCTGAAGTAGCGGCACTGACCGGAGACAAAGATTATATCAACGCCATCGACAAAATCTGGAGTAATATTGTCAACAAGAAACTGTATATCACAGGTGGTATCGGAGCGACAAACAATGGTGAAGCGTTCGGGAGTAATTATGAACTGCCGAATATGTCGGCCTACTGCGAGACCTGTGCGGCTATCGGGAATGTGTACCTCAACTACCGCCTCTTCCTGTTGCACGGTGACGCCAAATATTTCGATGTATTGGAGCGCACACTGTACAACGGATTGATATCAGGTGTTTCGCTGGATGGCGGCGGATTCTTTTATCCTAACCCACTTGAATCCATCGGACAACACCAACGCCAACCCTGGTTTGGTTGTGCCTGTTGCCCGTCAAACATCTGCCGTTTTATCCCATCCGTACCGGGATATATTTATGCGGTGAATAACAATGATGTCTATGTCAACCTCTTTATGGCCAACCATTCCGACATCAAAGTCAATGGCAAAACCGTTGAGCTGAAACAATCGACCAGCTATCCCTGGGATGGAAACATCAAAATTGAGGTAGCTCCGAAAGGCAAACAAAACCTGAATCTGAAAATCCGTATCCCGGGTTGGGTAACCGGTTCTGTAGTTCCGGGCAATTTATACAGCTATGCTGATAAAAAGACGCTGGGTTACACCATCAAAGTAAATGGCAAAGCGGTTGATTCCAAAATCGAAAAAGGTTATTTCACCATCAACCGTGGCTGGAAGAAAGGCGACGTGGTGGAAGTTCATTTCGACATGGAACCACGAACTGTAAAAGCTCATCCACTGGTACAGGATGATCAGGGTAAAGTGGCAGTAGAACGCGGACCGCTGGTTTATTGCGCCGAATGGCCGGATAACGACTTCAGCGTATTGAACGTAGTGCTGAATAAAAAGCCTTCTTTCTCTGTAGAACGCAAAGCTGATTTGCTCTACGGAATCAATGAGATCAAGACTGACGCGCAGATACTGAGCTATGATGCCCAAGGCAAAATCGCAGCAAAAGACGTGAAGCTTACCCTGATTCCTTACTATGCGTGGGCTCACAGGGGTAGCGGCGAGATGGCTGTCTGGTTGCCCAATGAATTGCGGGCTACTCGTCCGGTGATGCCTCCGACTTTGGCTTCGGAATGCAAAATTGATGCTTCCTACAAGGTAAAAGCCATCTCCGCCATCAATGACGGATTGGTTCCTAAAGATGAAAACGACCGTACAGTACCTTATTACCACTGGTGGCCGAAGGAAGGCACAACAGAATGGATCTCTTACGACTTCCCGGTAGAAAAAACAGTTAGCCGTTCCACAGTGTATTGGTTTGACGACGCTCCATGGGGCGGATGCCGCGTACCGAAGTCATGGAAAATCTTCTATAAAGATAAATTCGGCAACTGGACTCCGGTGGAAAATGCATCTGCCTATGGGACAGAAAAAGGCATTGGCAACGAAGTGACCTTTAAGCCGGTTTCTACCAAAAGCCTCAAGATAGAGATCCAACTCCCTGAGAAGAATGCATCAGGCATATACGAGTGGGAAGTGGAATAATCCTGATAACTGAATAGAGTACAAAACTTCCGGGAATTGTCTATTCTCCGTTTTATTTACGATATTGTAAACCACGGCGAATTCAATTTCCGGAAGTGCTTTTTTTTTAGGCAAATAGCTGCGGAATCATTTTACAGACATTTCACTTAAGAGACATCCACCTGACAATACTCCGATTCACAGGATATCACTTCTTTTTGTCACGATAATAAAAACAACTTTGGTGCAAGGTTCGCGTTAGTGAACCTTATGCCTAAAACAGAAGCCGCTTTTAGCTGTGCTTCTAATTTTAAACACCTGAAAAAACAATGTTTGGGATTTCAGCAAAAAGTATTGCAATGATATTTGCAGTTAGTCTTGTAAGCCAACAGGTTTATTCCAAAAGAACAAAAGATTCAAAATCACTGGAAAAGGAATTGTACATCCCAGCTCAGATATGGAATGTGCCGGATAACAATGACTTTAAAAACGACACGAGCGAGTTTTGTTTTAAGAGGATGAAAGAGTCAAAAAACATAGCTGTTTTTTGGGCGAAGAGATTTGGCAATAACCCAATGGCCAATCCCGATTCAACTCTACGGTTTAACACCACAGACATCTTGAACGAAGGCGAACGGATTTATGGTAGCTTTGTCGATAAATTGAAATTTATAGAAAAGGGAAAGTCATTAACCGACAAGTATAAGTGTCTGATATTTATAATTGACTCCAAAGAGGGTACCGCATTTGGAGGCGGAGCAGACAATAAAATTGGTGTATTTTGGGCACCTCCGGGAAGAATAAACAGAGCTCCTTTTGGCGCTCTGGCTCATGAAATGGGTCACTCGTTCCAGTATATATTAAGTGCAGACAAAGCTAAAGGGGATACGACTGTAACGGAAGGTGGAGAAAGCCTTTCATTTGTTGAAATGACATCGCAATACCTTTTGTGGCAGGTTTACCCCGAATGGATCACTTTTGAGAATTACCATTTGGTTGATTTCATGAAGCAAACTCATTATGCATTTTTGCATGAACGAAACATGTATCATTCACCCTTCGTTTTGGAATATTGGTCGATGAAACATGGAGTCGATTTTATCGGAAAAATCTGGCGTGAAGGAAGAAAGGGGGAAGACCCTGTGATGACCTATAAAAGGTTAACCGCTATTGATCAGGATAAATTCAACGATGAAATTTTTGAGGCTTCACGCAGGTTTATCACCTGGGATATGACGCGCATTGAACAGGTTTCAACGAAATATGCCAATCAACACTTTAGCAAACTCGATTCGATAGGTGACGGCTGGTATAAAATATCAGAGAGTAAGTGTCCCCAAAATTACGGTTACAATGGCATTAAGTTAATAGCGCCGAAAGCCGGAACAGTGGTAAAGCTTGATTTCAAGGGTATTGCCGGTGCTGAAGGATACAGGGCGATCAATGTAGCGAAAGCAGGTTGGCGTTATGGGTTCCTTGCGGTAAAAGAGAATGGTAGTCGTGTGTATGGAAAAATGTATTCCAATTCAAATGGAGAGGCGCAATTCAAAGTGCCAAACGACACTAAATTCTTATGGTTGGTTGTTAGTGGAGCACCTACCGGGCATTGGCAACATGATGTGGATGGCGATGATAAAAACGATGAACAATGGCCTTATCAGATAAGATTGTCAGGTACAACCTTAGACAAATCGGCTACCCAAGCCCTCTAGCTGGACGTAAAACTACCGGAGAAGAATGCTGCCGGCATCTTTGAATCGGAGTTTGAATAATCAAATTAAATGCATATAGGAAAGATCGCCTGTACAGCAGGCGACTTTTTTCATCCAATTAGACTGATTATTCCCCCTCTGAATATTGGCTTATCTCTAAATTTGCGTGTAATAATATCGTAATTATGCATTCAAAAAAGTCCGAAGGACTTTAACCTGAATAACCACGGGTGTAAACCCGTGGAGAAAGATAATCCAATAATAAGTCATAACCCCGGATGGGGTTAAACGTAAGATGTTCAGCCCCATCCACGGCTGCATGGTGTTGGAAGTTCTTTAACCCCGCATTTCATACGGGGTTATTCAAATTAAATCCCTTCAGGATTAGATAAAAACACTAAACTCAGACCCACACTCTGATTTTCCGATATTAGAAATCAAACAATATGAAAAAATTCCTGACCTTATCGCTAAACGCATGGTTACTGGGCGCTATGCTCTATGCTCAGGGCACGGTAGAAGATTACCAACGTGCCTTTTCCCTCCGGGATAAATTTAAAGACAAAGTATTTTACTCCGATGTAAACCCGCAATGGATTGCCAGTACGCATCGCTTCTGGTATGTGCGCAACACGCCGCAGGGAAAGGTGTACGTGATCACCGATGCAGAGAAGAAAACCCGCAAAGAACTTTTTGACCATGCAGCTCTGGCCAAAGCGCTTTCGGCTGCTTCCGGCAAGACAGCCGATGCCAAACAGTTGTGGTTGCAATCGCTTCAGGTAAATAAAGGAGCCGACTCGTTGCAATTTACATTCAACGATACCAAATGGCTCTATTTGCAAAAATCAAATAAGCTGAAGAACCTGGGCAAAGTGGAGCCTCCGAAGCAGAACTATTGGGCTGCCGGAGACGACGAACGCGAAGGCGCTCCTGTACAATCTCCCGACGGCAAACAGACTGCATTTATCAAAAACTACAATGTTTACATAAAGGAAAATGCGACGGGAAAAGAGAAGGCATTGAGCAATGACGGCTCTAATGGAGAATATTACTCGGCCTACCTATCCTGGTCACCCGACTCGAAAAAGGTGGCGGCAATGAAAATACGTCCGGCAGAGAAGCATTTCATCTACTTTGTGGAATCGTCACCTACCGACCAGTTCCAACCGAAACTACAGAAACGCGACTATTTCAAACCGGGCGATGCGTTGCCCGTCAAATGTCCGCATATCTTTGACGTGACCGGAGGTAAAGAGTTTGAAGCTTCGAATGACCTGTTCTGCAGCCAGTTTGACCTGCGCGGTTTCGACTGGAATCCCGATAGTAAGTCTGTGACCTTCGAATACAACCAGCGTGGTCATCAGGCTTTCCGCGTACTGGAGATGTCTGCCGAAACCGGCAAAGTACGCACCGTCATCAACGAAACCAGCAAGACCTTTGTCAACTACAACCGCTACTTCCGCAAGAATCTGGATAAGACCAACGAGATCATCTGGATGAGCGAGCGCGACAACTGGAACCACCTTTACCTTTACGACCGCCAGTCGGGTGAGGTGAAAAACCAAATCACCAAAGGGGAATGGTATGTGCGCGAGGTACTTGACGTGAACGAGGCCAAACGCGAGATTACCTTCAGTGCCAATGGAATGGTTCCGAATGAAGACCCTTACCTGATCCGCTACTACCGCATTAAGTTTGACGGGACGGGGCTTACCTGCCTGACTCCCGAAGAGGGTATGCACCAGGCCTGGTTTTCGGAGGATAAGAAATATCTGGTAGATGTCTATTCGATGGTCAATAAAGCGCCGGTAGCCGTATTGCGCGATGCGCAGGATGGTAAAATAGCTATGCCGCTTGAGAAAGCCGACATCACCGAACTGCTCAAAGCGGGCTGGATTGCACCTGAGCCTTTCGTGGCTAAAGGGCGCGACGGTAAGACCGACATCTGGGGGATCGTTTACCGCCCGACCAACTTTGACCCGAACAAGAAATACCCCGTGATCGAATACATTTATGCCGGCCCGGGCAGCCAGTACACACCGAAAACGTTTATCTCGTACAACCGCAATTTATCTGCGATTTCAGAGCTGGGCTTCGTGATGGTTCAACTGGACGGGATGGGAACATCGTTCCGCTCGAAAGCCTTTGAGGAGGTTTGCTACAAAAACCTGAAAGATGCCGGATTCCCCGACCGCATTGCCTGGACCAACGCACTGGCGACTAAATATTCGTTTGTCGACACTGCGCGCATCGGTATCTTCGGCGCTTCTGCCGGAGGACAAGAAGCGATGGGCGCTGTGCTTTTCCACCCCGAACACTACAAAGCGGCTTACTCTTCCTGCGGATGCCACGACAACCGCATGGATAAAATCTGGTGGAACGAGCAGTGGATGAGCTACCCGATTGGCAAGGAGTACTCCGAATGTTCAAATGTGGATAATGCTTACCGCCTCAACCGTCCGCTGATGCTGGTGGTGGGTGAAGTGGACGATAACGTGGACCCTGCCTCTACCATGCAGGTGTGCAACGCTCTGATTAAGTCCAACAAAGATTTCGAGTTGGTCGTTCTTCCCGGCACCAACCACACGATGGGTGGAGACTACGGTGAGCACAAACGTTACGACTTCTTTGTGAAGAATCTGATAGGGGTGAATCCTCCGGGATGGGATAAGGTAATGCCTAAGAAGTAATATTTGATTTAGAGCTAACAGGATTTGAAAACCTGTTAGCTCTTTTCGTTTTAAAACATATAACTTTGGGCCATCAAAAAAAGCAGAAAGCATGAGAAGAAAAGATAGATGCATCAGCAATGACGAAGCATTCGAAATTCTAAAGGATGCCAAATACGGCGTTCTTTCAATGTGTACATCGGATAACAAAGCATACGGTATCCCCATTAGTTTTGTTTCAACCGATGATGCTATTTATTTTCATTGTGCAAAAGAGGGTACCAAACTTGACTATTTGAGGCTGAATAACAACGTCTCTTTTTGTGTAGTCGGAAATGTTGAGACACTTCCCTCTAAGTTTGGGACAATCTATGAAAGCACTATTGTATCAGGGACTACCCGGGAAATTGAAGGTGAGGAAAAATATAATGCCCTTATGAATTTTCTTAGAAAATATTCGGGTGATTATATACAGGAAGGCAAATCCTTTATTGATAACCTATCTGATAAAGTGACTGTTGTAAAACTTTCCATTGAGTCAATAACAGGAAAGGCAAGAAAGCAGTAAATCTCTCACTTTTACCTGAAACGATAAGACCGATATTTTATAGCTCATACCTGACAGATTTTGAAAACCTGTCAGGTATTTTCTTCTGGCATTTTCCTCTCCAAATTACTATTTTTGCATTTCTAAAAAAACCACACGAACTACGACTATGGCGGAGAGGCAACCCTTTGAAACAATTACATCGAAAAAAACAACCCGGATCAAACCCCAAATCTATTCCAGAAGAACCATCTGGGGATTTTCAGTCCTGATGACCCCACTGTTTGGCGGCGTGCTGCTGATGCATGACCTCAAAAATGTGGGGAAGAAGAAGGCAGCTTACGTCTCATTGCTGACCTCCATCCTCTTTACAGCGACCGCCTGTGTAGTGATGAATGTCATTGATAAGCCATCCAGCGGCTGGATGTATGCCATAAACATTGTGGGCGGATACATTCTGGCAGAGGTCTATCACAAAATGGGCTTTCCCCCTTCCAAATACAATACGCACCGGAGAATCTGGAAGCCGCTGCTGATAGCCGTTTTGCTGGCGATTGTGCTGGTGGCTTGCTATGTGCATTCGTACTAAATCTCATTTCTCCATCTGCATCACCGCTTCCACCAGTCGGATAAACTCGTGACGGTAACCCTGACGGTCTTCACCCATACCTTTACGGGCCAGGTCGATGGCCTGTTGGTAAGAGGCATCACCTTTGAAGTCGGAGTTTTTCAGCAGTTGGCCAAACATCGCTACTGCGGAGGCAAAAGCGTAATCTTCGCTCATTGCTTTGCCTTTATCGCTGACCAGTACGGGTTGTTCCATCTTCAGGCTAGTGTTGCTGTCGATGGGTTTGTAGCGCAGCTTGACGTTTATCAATTCGTTATTGGCCGCTCCCGTTTGAGCCGGTTTGGTAGTTGACTTCTGGTACTTCAGGTCATCCACGCCACCGTAGTTGTTCTTCACTCCCACCGGGATGATTTCGTAAAATGCAGTCACGGTATGGCCGGCTCCCAATTCGCCCGCATCCTTGGTATCGTCGTTGAAATCCTCCTTGTTAAGTAATCGGCTTTCGTAACCCACCAGGCGATAGGCATTCACATAAGTAGGATTAAACTCTACCTGAATCTTCACATCCTTGGCCACGGCATACATCGTAGAGCCAAACTCTTTTACCAGCACCCGGTTAGCCTCCTGGATATTGTCGATGTAAGCATGATTGCCGTTACCTTTCTGGGCCAGTATCTGGAGTTTATTGTCCTTGTAGTTGCCCATGCCATAGCCCAGGACTGTCAGGTAAATGCCGGACTGGCGTTTTTCGGCTATCAGATTTTCGAGTCCGGTTTCCGAAGAAACTCCCACGTTAAAATCACCGTCGGTACAAAGGATCACACGGTTATTTCCCCCTTTGATAAAGTTCCTCTCCGCATTTCGGTAAGCCTGTTGAATGCCTGCGCCACCGGCTGTAGAGCCACCTGCCTGCAAATTATCCAATGCTTCGAGGATCTTTTGCTTATCGGCTCCGGAGGTAGAAGGT
>JAUZOF010000097.1 GCA_030706585.1 Bacteroidota bacterium | reverse complement strand
GTGATCCATCGTTAATGAATCAAGCCTATTTTAGGCAATTTACAATTCCGTAAAAAGAATACTGTGATTGAAAGAATAAAGACAGAGGTGATCATTTTGAGTAAACCTCAAACTTTATTTGATCTTTCGACCACCCCTGATCACAGATCCTTATAGTACTAAAAAGCGAGATTGCAAATCTCGCAAACGCACACCGCCGTTCTACGGTATATCCGGGAGGACTGGAGGTGCTGCGGTTTTAAACCGCTGATTAGATCGTAATAACGAATATAACAATGCGGTTACAAACCGCATCACCCGTTCGTCTGTGGTCTATAGCAAATCCAATCCAACGTAATCTCGCGCTAGTGGGGGAAGGTGGCTTTATTAACCTGATAATATTGAATATATGATTAACTACAGAAAAGGAGTAACATTTGTGTTGGCATTAGCCTTCACGACAATCGCTTTGTCAGCCCAGGTTTTTCAAAAAGGGCAACTGACTATTTCAAAACTGAAGGAGCATGTCTGGATTGGAGAAACATCCGACAACTGTACTCTGTATCTCATTGAAGGGACAAAAAAATCCTTGCTGATTGATACCGGGACTAAATGTGACTCGCTTGATAGGATAGTTCGGCGAATCACCTCCAAGCCGCTGGATGTGGTCGTCACACACGGGCATTATGACCATACGGGAAATATAGGTTATTTTGGTGCTATTTTTATGCACAAGGCTGATTTTTCCATGGTGGAAGGACAAGGCTACAAGGGAAAAGTGAATTTTGTAGATGAAGGATATATCTTTGATCTGGGTGACAGGAAGATAGAAGTGAGTCATATGCCGGCTCATACTCCGGGCTCTATCGTTCTGCTGGACCGTGCCAACGGTGACGGTTAGTCCGGTGATGCTTTCGGCTCGAATCAGGTGTGGCTGCAATTACAGCCTTTATCGCCTATAACCGATTACATCAAAGCGTGCAAACGGATGCTTGCCTTCATTGACAACGGCATTCCCCGCATCTATTGCGGACACTACGTTTATCTTAAAAAGCCGATCGGCAAAGAGTATATCGCAAAGATGTTGTCGCGGGCCGAAGAATTGAAGAGCGGAACGGCAAAAGACGTTAAACCATTCCGGGCAGATGTACCACTTGCCGGATACCATGGCCCCCTTATTGCTGCGAAAGAAGATGTTTTTATCGTGTACGATCCGGCTATTTTGAAATAATAATCCCCGTTCTGCCGGATGTAAAGCCGCAGGAAAATAATGTTGCTATCAGTGCATTGTCTGTGTTCCGCCATCACACTGGCGCAGGTTTAGCGAATGCGTTCCCGATAACTACGACTAATAATCTCAATGCGACGAAGGCTATCGTTATTTCTTACAGCCCGTTGAAATGCAGAATTCTTCGAATTCTAAAACAGCTACAAGCTGTTTGGATTTCCAGCACGATTTCGATAGCTATCGGGAATGCTTCGCTGTTCTCTCGCTAGTGGGGGCAATCCGAAAACAAATAGACAGAACATTTGAAGCATTGCTAAGATGTTTATTTTTATAGTGGCATAGTTTGTTGTCGGATTGAAAATCCTGATAGTGTTTTTTGGGGGCCGGAATGCAATTCCGACCCGACGGTACATTTTAAATCCGGCAGGAATGGTGTCTGATGTAGATAAAATTGAAATTGATTTGAATAGATAACTTATCCGATTCATTATAAAAACGCAGAGAGCGGTTCCGGCAAAGTGCTGGAGCCGCTCTCTGCGTTTTTGTTTATAACCTGATCGTAATGGGATGTTTTTATTTATTGTCCAAATTTAGAGATTATGTATCTGAAAAAACAAATAAAACTATGCGGTTAAGCTTTACTTTGCCTTTGGTAATAAACAATTCGTATTTCAGTTATCGGGCTCACGAAGGCCAATTACGGATGTTGCCTGTCGGTATATCTTGTATCGACAGGAGCTGGTCTTCCATTCATTTTGAGGCATATCTCTTCATTACTATCCTAAACCATTTTTCTATTATTTGACCGGGGTGTTGCCTGTTTCATATTGCGGACTATTTGTCCCAGCTGGTTGAAAAACAGATATTTTGATGGCCATCTGTTTTCTTTGGAAGATAGATGGACGATATATGTTAAACTAAAATTGATACTATGAAAAATGTTTTGAAAGCATGGATTCGTAAGAATCTGTTGACTGAAGATCCCAGTGATTATTTGGCTTCGGTAGTGGTAAACGGCAGCGTCACGATGCAGGACATTGTCAGGGAGCTGGTCAATGAGGGCATGGAGGTGAAATCCGAAACGGCGGTCGATATTCTCACCCGCTTCAATCGTAAAACGGCCGAACTGGTCACCTCGGGCTACAACGTCAATACCGGATTAGTCTATATGCGGCCGGTGATCAAAGGCGCATTTTATGGAAAAACGTGGGATCCCAATGTTCATTCCGTGTACGTGTCTATCAATCAGGGCGCGGACCTGAGAGAAGCTATCGCCGAAACTTCAGTAGAAATATTGGGAGAACTATCCGATCCGATCGAGATATTAAGCCTGACCGATACTACCACCGGTAAGACCGACGGCTCACTTACCAAAGGCCGCAATGCCGAACTCAAAGGCTCTTTCCTGAAAGTCACCGGCGACAAACCTGAATGTGGCATCACTTTCCGAAATCTGACTACACAAGCAATCACCAAATTGGCCGATGGCGATATCGTACTCAATGAACCTTCGCGCCTGCTCATCTATGTGCCGGCAGAGTTGGCGGCCGGGGAGTATGAGCTGGCTGTAACCACCCAGTACAGTGGAGGCGGCAAGAACCTGACTACAGCCCGTAGTACATCATATGCCACACCCATCATAATTTCCTGATCCCTCGCCCCGGTAAACAGGTCGCCAGCGCCCAGGCTGCCGGGGCGCTGGCTATGTATTAGCTTGGGTGCAGGCTAAGTGTCTGTTTGGGGGGAGGCTATGTGTCTGCCTGGGCGTAGGCTATGGGGGAGCCTGGGCGGGATATGACTCCCGGTTCGGGGTAAGAATGACGACGAATTCTGAGAGTATTACCCATCAGGAGGTGATTTGTCAATATGTTATTACAGGATACCACTTTATTTCTAATACACAATTCAAATGAAAAAACTTGCACAATTCTTTTTTCTGTTTTTATTTCATCTAATGAGTTTTACGGCATTGGCTCAGTCGGGGCCAAACAATGAATGGAACAATCACCCGGATATTTTTCAGGTGAACCGCTTGAAAGCTCATGCCACGCTTATTCCTTACGATAATCTTCAGACTTCGCTTAATTGTGATTTGAAGCTTTCGGAAAACTACCTGTCACTCAATGGAAAGTGGAAATTCAAGTTGGCGACCCGGCCTGATTTGCGTCCGCTCAATTTTTATTCCCTAAGCTTTAACGACCAATCGTGGGATACGATAAAGGTGCCTGCAACCTGGCAAACACAAGGCTTCGACTATCCCATTTATACCAATGTAACCTATCCGTGGAGTGGTTACGAGAATATATCGCCGCCGGTAGCTCCTTCGGTTTACAATCCCGTCGGATCATATCGCCGCACATTCACTTTGCCTTCGGGCTGGGATAGTAAAAACTGCATCCTGCATTTCGATGGTGTATATTCGGCTTACTACGTTTGGGTTAACGGTCAATACGTTGGATATAGCGAGAATAGTTTTTCGCCGGGCGAATATGATATAAGTAAATTCCTTGTCGCCGGGACAAATACTATTGCCGTACAGGTGTACCGCTGGTGCGATGGCAGCTGGCTTGAAGATCAGGATATGATACGCCTGGGTGGCATTTTCAGGGATGTGTATATCTATAAAACACCGGATGTACATGTCAACGATTTTTTCTACACGACAAGCCTGGATGCTAATTACCAGAATGCACAGTTTAACTTCTCAGCCCATGTTGTAGCGAAGAATACTGTTCCTCAGGCCGGTTATAAAGTACAGGTGCAATTGTATGACAATGCTAACAACCCGTTGCTTGCTTCTCCGTTACAGATGCCGGTAAGTTTTAGCAATGACAGTGCCAATGTTTCATCATCTGTGAGTGTCGCCAATCCGTTGAAATGGTCTGCTGAACAGCCAAATCTTTATACAATGGTGCTTTCCTTAATTGATGGCAACGGCACAACCATTGAAATGGAAAGCGGACATGTCGGATTCAGACAGTTCGAACTGAAAAATGGACAGATGCTTATCAATGGAAAACCGATTCTTTTCAAAGGGGTAAACCGGCATGAGTCTGATCCGATCCACGCATATGCAGTGGATAAAGATGATATGTTGCGGGATATCCTAATCATGAAGAAGTTCAACATCAATGCAGTCCGCACAAGCCATTATCCTAACAATCCGCTATGGGTTGACCTTTGTGATAAGTACGGTCTTTACATGATTGACGAAAACAACCTTGAATCGCATGGCGTGAGAGATATTGTGCCGGCAAGTAACCCGGCCTGGACAGCCAACTGTATCGACCGAATCACCAGTCTGGTAGAAAGGGATAAGAACCATCCATGCGTGATTATCTGGTCGTTGGGAAATGAAGCCGGATCCGGCACTAACTTCAAGGCAATGTACGACTGGATAAAAGGACGTGATAAAACGCGGCTTGTTCACTACGAAGGCGACAGTCAATACGGCGACATGACCAGTTATATGTATCCATCCATGCAGTCCATTGAAAATTATGGCAAATCGGGGAACACAAAGCCTTTGCTGCTTTGTGAATATGCCCACTCTATGGGGAACAGTACCGGTAACTTGTATCAATTTTATGACTTGTTCGAGAAATACAAAAACCTCCAGGGGGGATTTATCTGGGATTTTGTCGATCAAAGCATTAAAGACAACCAGGGTTACAAGTATGGAGGTGATTGGGGCGATAATCCCAATGACGGCAACTTCTGTGCCAACGGGCTTGTGAATGCCGACCGCACCCCCAAGTCTGGACTTTACGAGATGAAGAAGGTTTACCAAAATATTAAAATGACTCCGGTGAATCCCCTGACAGGGAAATTTACGATCAAAAACTGGTTCCTCTTTACCAATATGAACGAATTTGCCGGAAGCTGGCAGTTAGTTGCTGACAGCACACTTTTACAAAGCGATAACTTCTCGGATAATGATATGAATCTTGCACCATTGGCAAGTAAAGACTTGACTATCCCGTTTGTGACACCACAACTTCAGGCCGGTGTGAAATACAGGTTGAACATCAGCTTCAAAACTAAAAAGGAATACAACTGGTCTGTAGCGGGGCATGAAGTTGCCAAAGAGCAATTTGATATTCCTTTTGCTACTCCTGCTATCACTGCGACAAGTGATTTTGGAAGCGAAGATCTTCAGGTTCAAACCATAAATGGTATGATGACCATTCAGAATAGTCGTCTGAAAGTTGAGTTAAATAAAAGTACAGGATTAATCAATACTTATACTTACGACTCACGCTTGTTGATTGACAACGGGCCTAAACCTAACTTCTGGCGTGCCCCGATTGATAACGACCGGGGGAATGGTGAACCTAACAGATGTAAGACGTGGAAAGACGCCAGCCAATCCAGAAAACTGGATACTTTGCTTGTTGATACAACGAACAAGAATTTGGTGAAATTATATGCTTACCTGACTGTGCCTACTTTGGTTCCATCCTGCTTAATTATGGAGTACGATATAATGGCTAATGGCGAAATAACAGTGGACGAACGTTTCTATCCCGGTAGCTCTTCTTTACCCGAAATTCCCCTTGTGGGCAATATGATGACCATGCCGGTCGATTTTGACCGGATTACATGGTATGGCCGTGGACCGAACGAAAATTATATCGATAAAAAGCTGGCATCATTCATAGGGGTGTACAGCAAAACTGTTGATGAGAATTTCTTCCCGTATATTAAACCTCAGGAGACTGGAAATCACATCGAAACCGATTGGGTCAAAGTAGCCGACAAAGACGATAACGGGATTTTAATTTCAGGGGATAAGTTGGAATTCAGTGCTTTGCGTTATACACCCGGCGAGATTGAGAGTAAGAAACACCCATTTGAACTGGTAAAGAGCAACAACACGGTTCTTCACATTAATGCAAAACAAATGGGAGTTGGCGGTGATGATAGTTGGGGGGCTAAACCACATACTGAATTTATGTTGCAACCCGATTGCAATTATCGTTATTCATACCGCATTGCTCCTGTGAAAAAAGGTGTCAATGAAATGGCGATGAGTAAAAAACAATACATTTCCACTACAACTTCTGTAATACCTGATATTAAAGGACTGACTGAAACCGAGGCAAAACAACTATTGAAAGAAAAAGGGTTTACGCCCGGTAAACAGACCTATGCATTAGGTACCTATGACAAAAACCTGATCATGGTACAAGTCCCTGAAGCAGGCGAAAGTCTGCCGCAAGGCTCCATAATTAACTATACGATCAGTTTAGGCAAAAATGTTGCACTCAACAAACCGGCGACCAGCAGCAGTGAGGAGAGCGGCAACAACACTTCAAAAGGAAACGACGGCAGTTATGCTACCCGATGGTGTGCTTCAGGCAATAGTGCCAATCAATGGTGGAAAGTCGATTTGGGTGATCAATACGATCTTTCGTATTATAATATCTCCTGGGAAATGGCCGCGACTTACAAGTATTTCATAGAAGTGTCAAGCGACAATGTCAACTGGACGAAGGTTGTAGATAAAACCGGCAATTCCTCGACAGACCAATTGCAGGGTGGTGACTTGATTGCAAAATCGGTTCGTTATGTTCGTCTGACTGTTACCCAAAATCCATCGTGGTATTGGACAAGTTTTTATGAAATAGAAATATTCGGGGCAAAATCATCCGTAAACAGTGTTCGGGAGGTTAGTGCAGAAAACAACTTCATGTTGACCATTTCTCCAAATCCGGTAGTAAATAATGCAACGATTCGTTATGTGCTTGCACAACCCACACAGGTGCAAATTGATATAACTAATTTGTCCGGTACTAAAGTCAGGGAATTGGGAAAATGCTTTCAATCCGAGGGTCTTCATCAATTGCAAGTAAATAGTGATTTGACCCCCGGGGTTTATTTTTTACGTTTCAGGACTGAAAATGCAGTGGAAGTGAAGAAGTTTATTGTTCAATAAAGACAAATGGCATTTGTTTTTTGTCGAAAGGATGATTTCCTTCATTCCGGTTATGAAACCATAGAAAGGTAATGTATAGGCAAGGTGAATGACATATTCGCCTTGCCTTTATTTTTGGAAGCAATATCCAGCGGAGCTGATATGTAATTCCAACTGCAAATAAATAGGTCGAATCTTTTTGAAGCTATTCGAATATGTTTGGCTCTATAACGTTTTGTATGGGTAGCGTTTTTAGGCTGAAATAGGCTTAATTATTTAGCCACGAATCCACTAATAAGAAAGTATTCTTTTCTTTTCCAATTTTGGAAAAGTCTTTGTGTTGTTCGATTTGTATTCTCATTTGAAAATCAACACATTTGGTGCTTCTTCCTTTTATTCGTGGATTCGTGGCAGTATTATTTGAAAAGAATTCTTTCGGCCAAAATAATTACACGAAACTTAGGGGAATATTCCCCTAAGTAATGATATTACCCACACTATTCGTTATAGAGCCATATGTTTTATAGAGATAGTTTGTTGTCGGTTTGAGATTATTCCATTGGTCATTACCGTCGATTCCTGGTACTGTTTTATGGCCCGTTATGCAATTTCGCTCCGGGGATTGCGTTTGTTTATTATCTAAAATTAGAGATTAAGTGTCTGTAATAATAAATGAAACTATACGGTTAAGCTTTACTTTGCCTTCGGTTACAAAGCTTCAGATTTGTGATTGCTGTATAATATTAAGAAGCTAACATGTAATTCGTATTTCATTTATCGGACTCGCGAAGACAAGTCTCGCATGTTGCCTGTCGATATTTCTTATTTCAACAGCAACTGGTCTTCCGCTCAGTTTGAGTCATATCTCTTCAGTACTATCCTAAACCATTTTTTATTATTCGACCGGGGGGGCCTGTTTGTATTTCAGCCCAATCTCCCCGGCTGGTTAAAAGCCGATATTTCTATGTCATCTGTTTCCCTGGGGAGAAAGATGGACGATATATTAAACTAAAAATGATACAATGCAAAAACTAAAATTATTCCTATTCGTCTTTTTATTGGCCACATCAATAAATGCCAAAGAGATCATCAAAAACCCACCCTTTATTGCCAGAAACAATGACAATATCAAGGTAACGCAGGTAGAACTTAACGATACTGCGACTATTCTCTCTATCCGAATGAAGAATTATCCAAAGTTAAACGCACGCATTGACAAAGATAATTGCATTCGCCCTTCTGACGGGGGAACTCCATTACACTATAAATCAAACATCAACTATCAGGTCGATATGGCAAAAGGAGAATTCTGGATCATGCCGGATTCAGGGGCTGTACACTTCTCTATTGTATATCCCAAACTTGACCCTTCTGTTGAACGCATCGATTTCAGTGAATCGGAAGAACACAAGGAGGGGTATTGGGAAATATACGGCATCCAGCTAAGGCCTCATACCTGGAAATCAAAACTACCGGAGAGCCTTCAGGGCTGTTGGCGGAAAGCAGACGGCAGCAACATCTGGACTATCGGCCTCTTTGAGAATCTGGCTTTTTATGATAATAAGCCCTGGCAATATAACACTATCCGGGAAGAAGGATTAAAGACGTTTGTCGGTCTGAAAAACGGTTCCGAAACCAAAGAATTAACCATCCGACTGATAAACAAGAAAAGCATCGGCATCTCAGAAGCAAACAAGAAAGAGACGTTGTGCGTTTCCAAGCCCACTTCGGTGCAACTATTCGATAAAAACAATGACAAGCCCTTCTCGACGTTGTTTCACCGCAATGATTCTGCAACTTATGGCGGATATATCAAAGGATATGCGGCCAATATGCCTCACGAAGCAAGTGTCGTTTACAAAAATATGGTCAGTGGAACCCCGGAATATTATCCCGTCAAAATAAATGCTGATGGAACCTTCAAAAGTCGCATCCCGGTATATTATCCATCCAATATGATTTTTAGTTTTCTCGGAAAGAATATAGATGTATTCCTCGAACCGGGAAAATCGGTATATCAAATGATTGATCTGGCCAATGACGATTATTCATATTTCATGGGAAGTGGAGCCTGGCTTAATGTTGAAATCGCACATTCGGGCATCAAAGAATATGAATACTCCGACGCTCTGGGAGCAATGTTTCCCAATGTGTTGCTCCAACAATTTGCCGATACGGTGAAAAATATTTATGAGCAAGACAAAATATGCCTGGCCAACTATCAAAAGCAAAACCCATTAAGCCAAAAAGCAACCCGGATCTTGAAAAACCGTATCGAGATGAAACAGGCCATCACTTTATTGGATTACAACCTCTATGCAAAGAACAACTACGGATACCGGCAATTCACATCCGGTAGCGACATGAATGCGTCGCCTTTCAAAAACCAGACATTTACGGAAAGTATTTACAACACTATTGGAAAAGCCTTTAAAGATTCATTTGCAATTAGCAGCAACCAGAGTATGGAGACTCTCACTAAGCTTTTAAGAAATATGCCGGCGGGGAGTTTAAATGATCAGCAGAAAGTAATGGCTTTATTCCAAAATGCTCTTGCTTACATCAAAAACAAAAACAAACTTACTGCTAATGAATTGATCGTGGACAGCCTGCTCAATGAACAGATTAAGGGCAACAAGCTTCCGGGAGATACCATTTTCAATGGAATTAATATCAAGAAATCAATCTCCGAGTTCCTGACTAAATATCAAACCGACTTGTCGGAATCATTAAAAACACAAACTCTGAACAATACGAGTGAAAAAATTCTAAAGATAGTTGGAAAAGACAACATTGTCGCTACCCTGCTTAAGGTCAACTTCTATTTGATGCCCTTTGCTAATTATGAGTTTCTGAATGAACAATCCAAACAAGAGGTTTACAAAAATATTCCCAACCAGGTACTCGCCGGCTATGTGATTGATAAAAATAATGAGCTGCAAAAACAAAACCTGCTCAAACGCCAGAGCAACATCTATCGCCTCAATGCTACTCCCGACGCAGATAACGAGAAACTGCTGGATGCAATCATTGAGAAATATAAGGGTAAAGTAATCTATATCGACTTTTGGGCAACATGGTGCGGCCCCTGTGGCAATGCCATGAAAAGAATCGCTCCACTCAAGGAGGAACTGAAAAATGACAACGTGGTATTCCTATACCTGACCGGAGAGTCTTCTCCAAAAAAGGTTTGGGAAAACACGATTCCTGATATCCGTGGCGAGCATTACCGACTGAGCAATTCGCAATGGGAATATATCTGCAAACACTTTGAGATAAACACGATTCCTCATTATATGGTGGTTGACAAATCCGGCAAAATCATTGATCCGAAGAGTCCGATTGAGAAAAGTAATGACGAGCTGAAAGAGATGCTGTTGAAACTCACGGCTCAATGACCGGTACTCAGATTACACAAAAAAGGTGTATTCAATATGTTGGACTGAAATTAATGGGCTCTTTTTAAATCCAAAATAATTATCATGAAGAAACACATCCTCCTCGTCCTGCTACTGGCCCTGATTGGTCAGGCAGGAATTGCGCAAAACCGCGTAATCAAATCTCCAAAGGTAGAAGCGGCAACGCATCCCAACGTGATCATTGACCGGATTGCAATTAGCGACACGGCCACAGTACTTGATTTCACCGTCAGCAACTATCCCGGACAATGGATCATATTCGCAAAAAAGAATTATCTCATCAACTCCGACGGAGGTAATAAAATCTACTGCAAATACGCAATCGGGTATAATGGTCAGTTAGGTGATAAATGGTATATGCCCGAATCCGGTAAAGTCCATTTCTCTTTAGTATATCCTCCGATTGACAAGAAACTATCTAAAATTGATTTTATTGAAGGAGACAACATTGACGGCGCGTTTAAGATCTTTGGCGTTGAGATTAATCCTTCAAAAAGAAAGGCTCTTTTGCCGGAAGCATTGGAAGGCAACTGGCTCAAAACGGACGGAAGTAACGAGT
>JAUZOF010000096.1 GCA_030706585.1 Bacteroidota bacterium | reverse complement strand
GGAAGAAAATGATTTCTGGGGTTCGGGTGGAAACCAACGTGAAACCGACAACTGGTACTCGGGTGCCGGAGCTTACCCAATGAATAAAGAGGATCAACCATTCTTCGACGCCAGCGTAAAATCGGACTTGAAAGAAATGATTCGCATTCACCGCAATCACCCATCCATTATTGTGTGGAGCATGTGTAATGAGCCTTTCTTTACCGGAGGCGGAACCATTGAAAGGGTTCGTTCATTCCTGAAAGAACTTACTCAACTAACGCACGAACTCGACCCGTCGCGTGCTGTTGGTATTGGTGGTTGTCAGCGTGGCGATATTGATAAAATAGGTGATGTGGCCGGATACAATGGCGATGGTGCCCGCTTGTTTATGAATCCAGCCATTCCAAACGTTGTGACCGAATATGGTTCTACAATTGCCAAACGTCCCGGAAAGTATATCCCCGGTTGGGGCGATTTGCAAAAAGAAAAATACCCGTGGCGAAGTGGCGAAGCCATTTGGTGCGCATTCGACTACGGAACGCGTGCCGGCGATTTCGGACTAATGGGTATGGTTGATTATTTCAGATTGCCCAAAAATCAATGGTATTGGTATCGGAATGAATATAAACACATTGTACCACCCGAAGCGGCCGTTGAAGGAATTCCTGCGCGGTTGAAACTGGAGTCGGACAAAAAAATCATTTCGGAAACCAATGGGACTGACGATGCATTCCTCGTTGTGTCGGTATTGGATAAGGATGGAAAACAATTGAGTAATTCGCCGGATGTGACCTTGAAAATTATTTCCGGTCCGGGCGAGTTTCCCACCGGACGGTCAATAACTTTCTCAAATACCTCCGACATTTACATTCGTGATGGAAAAGCAGCCATCGAGTTTCGGTCGTATTTTGGTGGAAAAACTGTAATTAAAGCCACATCGGCAGGTTTGCAAAGCGATTTGATTACCATTGAAACGAAAGGATTGCCTCGTTATGTAGAAGGTGTATCGCCGAAAGTTGCCGACCGTCCGTATGTTCGCTATACGGCGCCAAAACCTACAAGTGATAACGCCGTGGTAAATATCGCCTTTCAGAAGCCAACCCGTGCGGGCAGTGAAGCGGATGGCCAAACGGCCAATCGTGCTAACGATAAAGACCCAACAACTTGTTGGCTTTCATCTCTGAATGAAGCCGAAAAATGGTGGCAGGTTGATCTGGAAAATATTTACACGGTGTCCGAAGTTCGGATTTTATTCTCTACAGCCAACTTTGATGCTTACAAAATTGAACTGTCAAAAGACAATCAGAATTGGGAAAGTCTGGCTGTTCAGAACGACAGTAATGGGGAAGACCGCAATCGGAAACATGCCATTACGAGTAAAGCTTCCGGACGTTTTCTACGTATCACTTTTACAGGAGCTGGAAAACCGGCTTCAATAAACGAAGTAGAAGTTTATGGAAAGCCGGTGAATTAAAAGGACATTTGCAATTTTGAAAATTACATTGATGGACGGTGCAAAATCAATTTCTTTTCGACAACTCTATTATAGAAGGTGACAACAAAAAAATAGCGAAATAAAATCTACAAATTGATAAAACACTAGAACAATGAAAATAATGCATATACTATCAGGTTTGTTTATTGTGCTAAACAGTACGTTTACCCAAACACCTGCTTCGGAAGATCAAAAAAAATCGTTTGGAACTTCGCTCAATACTAAAACTCAGATATTAGAGTCACAAAAACTGGCAAAGTCATTGTCAAATCCCAGCTCACCCCAATGGAAATCCAAAGGTGACCAAAAAAGATTTTATCGTTTTGCAGAGGCAAATACCGATGTCCCTTATAGGGTGTGTGTGCCCGATAATTGGGATGGAAAATCGAAACTACCGTTGGTTATGTTCTTGCATGGTGGATGGAATGACGAAAGTTCATACCTCGATCAAAACGACAAGCAATTGGTAAAACTTGCTAACAAACACGGTTATATTTTAGTTTCGCCATTGGGCATGAAAGCTGCTTACGGAAACTCATTACTGCTTCCGGCAGTGTTTGGGCAGCCCGAAGCTGCAGCAAAAATTTTATCGCAACGCACCTCAAAAAAGGATAGTGCACAAATTCCAAGTGAAAAAGATGTTATAAACGTTCTGGAACTGGTACTAAACGAATATCCTGTGGACCGTTCAAATATGTTTCTGACTGGTCACTCGATGGGGAGCGGTGGCACATGGTATTTGGGTGCAAAATACTCAGCATATTGGAAAGCTTTGGCTCCTATGTCGGGTCCATTTTTACAAGAGACAGGTTATCCGTGGGAAAACATTCGCCGAATGCCCATATTTATTTCAGAAGGTGTTAAGGCTACTGCTTCATTGGAAGGAAGCCGGTTATTACACAATTGGTTGGAAAGAAATGGATTCAAAATAGAATATAAGGAAGTAAATGCTGATCATCCTGGTATGGTGCCACTTATTCTACCCAATGTGTTTGATTTTTTTGACAAAATCTCAAAGCAACGACAAAAATAAAAACACCTAGAGTATAACTTGCGAAATATAAGCTGATACGCAAACACTTTAAATGAAGGGGCTTTCGAGCACTCACTTGTGGCGATCCGGGAATGATTATTCAACGAATGGTGATTGATTGGGGTGGACTGAAGAAAACCTATGTAGGGCCAGGTGCTTCCTTATTGAAATAATCTTTTGGAAAGGCACAAAGGATGTTGATAAATTTTCTGCGGAGGACAATACCCCTGTATAATTTGGATGAACGAAGACAGGTTTAAGTTAGTCCCGGATATTTTGAAAACGGTTCAGGAAAAAAAGCAGACATCTATGTTCCGAAATCTTGGGCACCAGCTTAAAGTTAGCAGCAGGATCTATAGCAAGAACCAGACAAGGGTTTGCGACTCTCTAACAAGCAGGTTTATTCATAAACTAATACAATTAAAACGTTTCCTGCTAATTCACTGACAATACTACGCTTATCAAATAATAAATAAAACCTATTTCCATGAAAAAAATTGGAATTTTACTATTACTTCTCGTCATCTCAAGTGCAAACTTACTCTTGGCTCAAGCCAATAAAGCACAGAATCCGATCATTTTTGCTGATGTGCCCGATATGTCGATGACCCGTGTGGGCGACACTTATTATATGAGCAGCACCACCATGCACATGAGTCCCGGCGTGCCAATTATGAAATCGAAAGATCTTGTGAATTGGAAGATTGTTAGTTATGCTTACGACACGCTGGCAAATATGGATGCCATGAACCTTGTAAACGGTAAAAGCACTTATGGCAGAGGCTCGTGGGCCAGTACGATCAAATATCACAAAGGACAATTCTACGTTACCACTTTTGCTCAAACAACAGGCAAAACCTATATTTTCACGACAAAGAACATAGAAAAAGGTCCTTGGAAAACGGTTTCATTCACACCGGCTTATCACGATTGCAACCTCTTTTTCGATGATAACGGGCATAATTATTTGATTTATGGGAATCATAAATTACACATTGTTGAACTTAACGAAGAGATGACCGGCGTGAAAGCTGAAACTGATCACATACTTATAGAAGATGCGACAGCTCCGTCCGGAAAGCCTGGACTTGGAGCCGAAGGTTCTCAGCTCTTCAAAGTGAACGGCAAATATTATCTGTTCAACATTACCTATCCAAACGGGGGACCAATGCGAACTGTTGTACTCCATCGGTCAGATAATATCATGGGACCATATGAAGGAAAAGTCGGCTTTCAGGATTTGGGTGTTGCTCAGGGCGGTCTTATCGACACTCCTGACGGCAGATGGTTTTCGTACCTGTTTCGTGACTACGGTTCGGTAGGGCGTATTCCGTACCTTGTTCCTGTAAAATGGGAAGATGGGTGGCCGGTTCTTGGCATTAACGGAAAAGTGCCTGAAACCCTAGATCTGCCTGCCAGCAAAGGATTGGTGCCGGGTATTGTATGCTCCGACGAGTTCACCCGGAAACCCGGCGAACGAGCTCTACCTTTGGTATGGCAGTGGAATCACAATCCGGATAACTCTCTTTGGTCGTTGAAAGAGCGGCCCGGTTACCTGCGTCTCAAAAGCGGACGTATCGATACTTTGTTCATGAAAGCGCGAAATACGCTGACACAGCGCACTTTCGGCCCCGAGTGTTCAGGGATTACTTCGGTAGATGTTTCGCATCTGAAAAATGGAGACTTTGCCGGTTTGTGTGCTCTGCAACGCAAATTTGGTCTTGTGGGCGTTAAGATGGAAAAGGGAGCTAAATATGTTTATATGGTTAGTAACAAAACCGATAAACCGACCGAATTGCAAAGTATTCCTTTGTCTCAGAATAAAATCTATCTCAAAATTGAATGTAATTTCAGAGATAAAGTTGATGTAGCCAAATTCTTCTACAGCCTCGACGGCAAAACGTGGAATGTTATTGGGGACTCGCTAAAAATGGAATACACACTGATGGAACACTTTATGGGATACCGTTTTGGACTATATGCGTATTCGTCTAAAACCCCTGGTGGTTACGCCGACTTCGACTGGTTCCATATTTCTGACAAAATTTCCAAATAACCGAGTTGTAACTCCCAATTGAAATACTAATCAAAAGCTAGTTGACCTTGCGTTATGTCTTGCTATGGGCAGCCTATCTTTATTTATAACTATGCATGCCAATACCAAAGGTAAATTGCACGCTTCTATTTACCTCCTTAATAAGGTGGATAAGTTAAACTCGGTTAGAGATAAAATTGAGGATGTGCTGCTGTCTCATCATTGATGACGGTTTTATATAATTAAAAAGTACCTCTTGTCATGCAGAAGGTATTATTAACATCATATCAAATACAAAAAATGAAAAAAATTATCGAAGCTCTAATCTTAGCTACCGTGCTAATTTTTAGCATTAATGCACAAGGATCGAAGGTAAAAAACAAATCTTCACTTCCTGATAAATTACCGCCAATCCCTAATGTTCCTGCACCAATTGGAATTGACACAGTATCAATGGGAGACTCTAGGACTTTTCCAGAAATCAAACTAGTGAATTTACCCCTTACCCCCGGTCCTTTTGAACCGACATGGGAATCCATTGAGAAAAACTATCCGGGCGAACCAAACTGGCTTCGTGAAGCAAAATTTGGTATCTGGGTTCACTTTGGACCTCAATCGGCGGGTGAAAGCGGCGACTGGTATGCCCGAAATCTGTATAAGCCAGGCCATGTAGCTTACAATAACCATATAAAAAGATATGGTCATCCTTCAGAAGTTGGTTACAAGGATGTACTAAACAGCTGGAATCCGACAAAACTAAATCCTGCCGCGCTTACAAAAATTTATGAAGAAGCCGGGGCACGCTTTTTAATGATTCAGGGAGTACATCACGATAACTTCGATTTATGGGATTCGCGTTACCAACCCTGGAACTCTGTCAATATCGGTCCAAAGCGCGACCTTATCGGCGAATGGGCTAAAGCCTGCCGTGCCAATGGAATGCGGTTTGGCGTTACTTTCCATCACGAATATACCTGGTGGTGGTGGCAAACCGCTTTCGGCAGTGACAAAGATGGCGACAAAAAAGGAGTTCCTTATGATGGAAACCTTACTCTTGCCGACGGAAAAGGCAAATGGTGGGAAAGCTATGATCCACGCTTGCTTTATGGAATTGACCTGCGCGAATACAAAGGTGTAAGCAAAGCTGCGGCGTCGGGCTGGTCGCCACCTCAGGCGGGTATTTTTGCCAACCATATTGATTATGCTAAATGGTTTACTACCCAATGGGCATTAAGAATGATGGATGTGGTAGAACATTATGATCCTGACTTCATATATACGGATGGAACTTCCACCCAACCATTTAGCGGAAACGGCACAGGAACCGGAATTAAAGCCGATGCTATGCAACGTGTAATTGCCGATTTTTATAACCGTGCGCTTCAACGTCGCGGACAGGTAAATACCTTTAGCATTGTGAAGTTTCGTCATAATACCAATGGTACAGTAAACACCGAAGAGTTTGGCGTTCCGGCTGACATCAATGCAAAGGAACCATGGATAGCCGAAGCTCCCGTAGGAGATTGGTTCTACGCTCCGGGATTTACATATAATTCCGGAATGATGATTCGTTACATTATCGAAGCTATAGCACGTGATGGAAACGCTGCTTTGTGCATTTCTATACTTCCGGATGGTTCGCTCGATGAGGGTAGCCAGAAAATGCTGAAAGAAGTTGGCGTTTGGATGCGTCGCAACGGAGAAGCCGTTTATGGAAGCCATGCATGGAAAGTTCCGGGCGAAGGTGAAATCGTCAATGGCAAGTTGAAAATGCTCCCCGGTGGAGCCTTACAGCGCAAACATGCCGAATTCAAATTCGATGCGCAGGACATCCGCTTTACAGTTGGGAAAAACGGTTCTTTATATGCTTTTTGCATGAATGTACCCACAGCCGGATCCACCATCAAAATCAAGTCGCTTGCTACTGAGGCCAACAATTTTGGCAAACCGGTCAAATCGGTGCAATTGCTTGGATATAAAGGCAAATTAAACTGGAAACAGGAAGCCGATGGCTTAACAATCACCTGCCCGGGAGAAATGCCTTATGCTACTTCTGTAGTGTTTAAGGTGGACTAAATCGTTTGTTCTATTTTGAGTATTTTTTATGGATTAGCAGCCCCATGAAATAAGAATCAATGGGGTTGCTAATTGAAAAATAATCAGATACAAATTAAGAATTCAACAGTTTTTATTACAGGTGCATCAAAGGGAGCTGGGCTTGCAGTGTGCCGGGAGTTAATCAATGCTGGCGCCAAGGTGTTTATGACGGCCAAATCGAAACACGAGCTTCTGGAAGTATGTAGAAAAATAGATTCTAATGGTGATAGGGCTTTTTTTACTGTAATGAATGCTGCTGACAGTGTTTCAGTAAAAAATGCTGTTGCAGAGGCTTTGGAAGTCTTCGAGAAAATTGACCTATTAATTAACAACGTTGAAGTTACGTATCAGCAAAGGGTTCAGGTGCCGGATTCTTCCTTTGCAGGAAATGAGACTCATATAAACTACCTCGGAACTTTTCTGGTGGCTCAAACTCTTTTGCCTAGTATGCTTGTAAACAAAAGTGGAATGATTATCAATGTCGCTTCAGCAATAGGTAAATCGCCAACCCCTACACAGGCAAATCGTTGTGCATCACAGGCAGCCGTGATTGCTTATTCTTCATCGCTTCGCAGCGAAGTTGAGGATTACGGGATCACTGTCAAAACCTTTATTCCCGGAGTGACATTGACTGACCTGATGAATTCATTTACTCCGGGAGTAACGTTGACAGACCTGATGGATTCATATCAGATAGAGCCCTCTCAGGTAATGCCACTTGAAGAAATCGCGGCTCACATGATGCAAGCAATTAATAGCAACAAGCCAGAGTATATCTGTGATTCGGATAATCTGGATATTATCCGGCTATGCAGCTTCTGCCCTGAATGGCTAACTAGAAGAATAAAGATTATACTTAAATCATAAAAAAAGGCTTTACTTAAACAACTCATTGACCTTAATAAACTGATTAAGATGAAAAAATTCGTTAGACTAATACTCTTTACAATAAATTGCCTCATAAGCTTCAATGCTTATAGCCAGTCGTGGACTGCCGATAATGGCAACGGAACTTATACTAATCCACTGTTTTACGACGAGTTTTCCGACCCCGACATCATCCGCGTGGGCGATGATTTTTACCTTGCCGGTACCACTATGCACTGTATGCCGGGGTTGGTCGTTTTGCATTCGAAAGACATGGTAAACTGGAATTTCCAAAGCTATGCCATAGATTCTTTGTCACTGGGATCTGAGTTTAACCTGAGAAACGGAAAAGAGGCTTATGGACAGGGAGTTTGGGCTCCATGTATCCGTTACCACAACGGCATGTTTTACATCTTTACCAATGTCAACAATCATGGAATGCAGGTTTACATGGCGAAAGACCCCAAAGGGCCATGGATACATAAGCCTATGAATTCCAAGATTTACGATTTATCGGTACTTTTCGACGACGATGGAAAGATTTATGCCGTATATAATTACAACGAAGTAAAAATGGTGGAGCTAAAACCTGACATGAGCGGCATAATTGAAGGAACAGAACGTACAATTATCCCGGCTGGCAACAACATGGGCGAAGGTCACCATATTTACAAAATCAAAGGAAAGTATTATATCATAAGTGCCAATTATGCGCCTTGCGGGCGTATGCAATGTGCACGTGCCGACAATCCTTACGGTCCCTACGAAACAACAGTTATAAGCGCCGAAGAAACAATGGGCTTTCAGGTGGGTTGGTGGGCATCGAATGTTTACATGGGAGGCTCGCAGGTTCCCGCACCGGGTTATAAATTTAAGCTTACCCCTCCGGGAGGAAACAGGTTTGGTGCAGCGCCCCTTCATCAGGGCGGTATAGTTGACCTGCCCAATGGTGAATGGTGGGGATGGTCAATGATGGATTTCATGTCAGTAGGCCGAACTACATGCTTATCTCCGGTAACCTGGAGTGAGGGCTGGCCATATTTCGGGCTACAGGGCAATTTGGGACGATCTCCCCGCACGTGGACAAAACCCAATGTTGCGGTTTCCTCCTCTCCTTCTGCCCCTTATCAGCGCAACGATGATTTTTCAGGGAAAACACTTCAGCCTGCTTGGCAATGGAATCATAACCCTGTACCTGCAAAGTGGAAACTTAACAAGAAAAAAGGCTCGTTACGTTTACATACCATGCCCGCTAAAGATTTTCTGTGGGCAAGCAATTCTCTTACCCAACGCGTAGTGGGTCCCGAATCGTACGCTACTACCGTTTTGGATGCATCGGCACTAAAGACGGGGGATTATGCAGGATTGGCTTATTTGAACATACCCTACGCAAGTTTGGGAATATTGAAAGCGAAAGATGGTTTTGTCCTCCGTTTTTACGATCAATGTACCGACAAAGCCATTGAGCAAAAGGTAACGTCAGGGAAAATAAGCCTCAGGGCTTCTGGTAATTACGAACAGGATATTGCCCAGTTCAGTTACAGTATTGATGGTAAAAAGTTTGTCAATATTGGAGATTCTGTCCGCTTGCCTTATCAGGCCAAAACGTTCCAGGGCTCACGTTATGCCTTGTTTGCTTACAATGCTGCGGGAGTCGATGGCGGGTATGCTGATTTCGAGGACTTTAAGCTTGTTGAACCGTTGGCAGACCGTTCGAAGAACATTCCTTTAGGAAAAGTTATAACGTTGACCAACTTGGGCACCGACCAATTAGTGTGGGCTAACCCACATGGAATGATGCACTCACAAGGAAAAGATTCGCGTGAAGCGAGCGGTAATGGCGTGAAATTTAAGGTACACGATCGCGGAAAAGGGCGGGTAGCTCTTGAAGCCATGAACGGTACAGGCTTCCTTACCGTGGTGGGTATTGGTATCTCGGGCGACGTGCGACTGATGAAAAATGAATCCGAAGGCAGTCTGTTTCAATGGCAGGATATGTTGCACAACCAGTGCATGTTGCTATCGCTCAAAACGAATCGGTATATCGGATTGACACCAGGTACTACCGAACCTTATGCTGCCGACAGGCCAGGTACTTTACCTAACCGGAAAGACGGAACGGTGATGGTTTGGAAAGTAGTCGAATAAAATAGAAAAAACAACAGCTGTGATTTATGAATTTAAATAGGAAATTTTCAACAAGGGTTGCCCTTGTATTATTATTGTTAGTCGGGTTATTGTGCAATTCTCAAGCTCAAAACCCTATTATACAAACCAATTATACAGCCAATGTTGCTTCGTTGGTTTACAAAGACAAGTTTTATATTTATGTGGGAAGAGATGAGGCTTCACCAACCGGAAGATGGTTTAATATGCACGAATGGCGGATTTATTCGTCAACCGACATGGTGAACTGGACCGACCACGGAGCTAAGTTGAAGGTAACCGACTTTAAGTGGGCAAGTGGCGATGCCTGGGCAAGCCAGTGCATCTATCACAAAGGAAAATTTTATTGGTACGTATCGGTTAGCCACAAAGAGAAAGGAGGCAAGGCAATAGGCGTTGCGGTAAGCGATAGTCCTACCGGGCCGTTTGTCGATGCTAAAGGTTCGGCAATTATTACCACCGACATGACACCCAATCAAGGGGATTTCGACGATATAGATCCGACCGTTTTTGTGGACGACGATGGACAGTCTTATATGTACTGGGGCAACGGAAAGTGCAAGTATGTAAAACTGAACGATGATATGATCAGTTTTTCGGGTCAAATACAATACGCCAATGTTCCTAAGTTTGGCGAAGCGCCATGGCTTCAGAAAATTAACGGGAAGTACTATTTGTCATATTCGTCTAGCTCGCCCTCTACCATTGAATATTGTACCAGCAGTACCCCGGTTGGCCCGTGGGATTATCAGGGGCGGATATTGAACATTGTAGAAAACTGCCCTACCAGTCATCAGGCAATAACCGATTTTAAAGGAAAGTGGTATTTTGTGTACCACAACGGAGTATTACCGGGCGGCAACGGCTTCCATCGGTCAGTTTGTATCGAGGAGTTTACCCTGAAACCAAATGGGTCTATTCCGCTTTTAACGTCAACAAAAGAAGGGGTCAAAACCGGCATTGGCCACCTCAATCCCTACGAACGTGTTGAAGCCGAAACAATGGCCTGGTCTGAAGGAGTAGAAGCAGCCTCCGACAATACGGCCGGAGTGTATATTACCAACATAAATGATGGCGACTATATTAAGGTTCGGAGTGTTGATCTAAAAAAAGGGGCAAAACAGTTCCTTGCCCATGCAGCGTCTTCCTCCAAAGGCGAAATCGAAATAAGAACTGGTAGTATTTATGGCGATATAATTGGCGTATGCAAGGTGAACAGCACCGGCGGATTAGACAAATGGACAACCCTTAATTCCAAAGTAAAAAAGGTAAAAGGTATTCACGACCTGTACTTCGTCTTTAAAGGTGGGGAAGGAAAATTTCTAAATCTTGATTGGTGGAAATTGCAATAAATGAGCACTTTAGCTTTTTGAATAAGTTTCAATTTGACTTCCATTTTAATGTACCAAAAAGAATTATATGAATTTAAGTAGAACATTT
>JAUZOF010000095.1 GCA_030706585.1 Bacteroidota bacterium | reverse complement strand
CCAACTCCAACATTTACAACTGGCCGGAAGGACGATTATATCTGAACGAAATTGTATGATTCGCTAAACCTTTTCCAAAGTTTGAAACTTTGGAAAAGGTTTAACGCTTATTTCCGTCAAAATCTACAGGATATTTCCACAAAATTACAGTCCGTGTTTATCTCAATATCGTAATTTCGTGGTCGATATTATCCAATCTACCGATTATGAAAAAACGCCTTTCGCTTCAAGCTGCAACTCTTACCGCAGGGTTAGTCAGCAGTGCTTTTCCAACTCACACCTTCGCGTCAAAGAAACCCGCACCCGAGAAACCCAATATTATCTTCATCATAGCAGACGACATGGGTTACGGAGACCTCGCTTGTTACGGAAACAAAGTGGTTAAAACCCCCAATATCGACCAACTGGCTAACGATGGAGTTCGCTTCACTCAAGCTTATGCGGGCTCTGCCATCAGTTCGCCTTCGCGTTGCTGCCTGCTGACCGGTAAAAATACCGGACACAGCCGCATCCGCGATAACTTTTGCAAAGCAGGTGGAATTGCCGGTGATAAAAACGGGCAACCTATCCGCCGTATGCACCTGATGGAAACCGATACGACGCTTGCACTGATGCTTCGGGGTGCAGGTTATCACTCCATGCTGGTCAACAAATGGCACGTGGACGGATTTAATCCAAATGCAGGCCCATTGGATAGAGGTTTTGATGAATTCAAGGGCTGGTTGATTACCAATCTCGACTCCAATTTACCTTATTACTATCCTTCAAAACGCTACCATAACCGCGAGCTAATCGACATTCCGGAGAATCAAAACGGAGCGCAGGTGCGACACAACAACGACATATCGACTGACGATGCCGTTCAATTTATCAATGAAAATAAGCAACGTCCGTTCTTCCTTTATCTGGCTTACGACACACCTCACGAACCTTATGTAATTAAGGATAAAGGCATTTACGCAAATACCAACCTGAGCGAAACGGCCAAAACCTATGCTGCCCTTATCACGCACATGGATGATAATATCGGCCGTGTGCTAAGTACGTTAGAGAAAAATGGGATAAAAGACAATACTGTAGTCTTTTTCATTTCGGACAATGGCGGCGCCGTGATGGCTCCGCTCAAAGAGCTTGCCTGTAATTCCAATCTGCGTGGACTGAAAGGCAACCTTTACGAAGGTGGCATCCGCGTTCCGACGATTGTGAGTTGGCCCAAACATTTTCCCAAAGGAAAAATAAGTAACGCGCTCACCTACTCTCCGGACTTTATGCCGACTTTGGCCGAAATCACAGGAGCAAAAACGCCACAAAACATCGATGGCATAAGCATTTTACCGACACTCAAAGGGAAAAACCAGCATTCGGAGAAACGCTTTTTTTACTGGGAATTTCCGGGCCAGACACAAGCAGTTCGCTGGGGAAACTGGAAAGCCATCCGCCCGAAATGGAACGACAAACTGGAGCTTTACGATTTAAGCAATGATATTTCGGAGAAAAACAATGTTGCGGATGCTAATCCGGAGATTGTAAGAAAAATCGAAGAGTATATCAAAACAGCACGGACGGAATCGGAAAACTGGCCGACGAAATAAAAAATCAATTTACGCTTAAACCTCCAAGGTGTCCAAAACCTTGGAGGTTTTATTTTAAATCCCTATTTTTGACCATCAAACCGAATAATCCGTTCATCATGGCTAAAAATATAGACTCTTTCCAGCACTACTTCTTCGTGGGAATCGCCGGCACCGGCATGAGCGCCATTGCCCAATACCTGCGTGGCATTGGCAAAAACGTATCTGGTTCCGACCGTCTCTTCAACAAGGATAACAAGATGCTCATTCAGGAGCAGTTCGAAAGCATGGGTATCGTGTGCCACTTTCAGGACGCTTCGGGCATCACCCCCGATGTGGATGTAGTGGTAGTTTCCACGGCTATCGAAGAGAGCAACGTAGAGTATCAGGCGGCCTTACAAAAAGGTATTCCCATCATGAAACGTTCGGAGTTGCTGGCCGCCATTTCGGTATCGAAACGCACCATTGCTGTGGGAGGGACTTCCGGAAAATCAACCACCACCAGCATGATTTTCCATATCCTTCAGGAAAACGGATATTCACCGTCACTCATTACCGGAGCCGGACTTACCGCTTTGCAAAAGAAAGGATTGCCCGGAAATGCTTGGGTTGGCGAAAGCGACTGGCTGGTTATCGAATCGGATGAATCCGACGGCTCCATTGTCAACTATTTACCTGAAATATCCGTCCTGCTCAACATCGACCGCGACCACAAGGAGTTTGATGAGCTGATTGAGCTATTCTCCACTTTTAAGAATAATACGCACGGCCGCTTTATCGTCAATAAAGACCATCCGGTAGCCGCAAAACTTTCCGAAAAAGCGGAGTTTGACTTTGGCACAAATGAAGGAGTCGGTTTCGTTGGAAATGGATTTGAGCAAAAAGGTTTTGAGATACGCTTCTCGGTCAATGGCGTGCCATTCCATGTTCCCGTCATTGGCAAGCACAATATGGAAAATACAATGGCTTCTGTTGCGGTTGCCTCAGCCATTGGCATTCCAGTAGAAGATTCGGCCAAAGCGATGACCAGTTACGAGGGCATTTACCGCCGTACGCAATTAGTGGGACAAAAAAACGACATCTGCGTAATTGACGACTTCGCACACAATCCGGCAGAAGTAGCCGCTGCCATCAGAGCCTGCCAGCAGGTTGGCAAACGTGTATTTGCCTGGTTCCAGCCGCACGGCTTCGGACCGCTCCGTTTTATGCACGAAGAACTTGGTGAAGAGGTCGCAGCCACATTACGCAGTGAGGATGAATTTATCTTGTCCGACGTCTATTATGCCGGAGGGACAGTAGATAAGAACATCTCGCCAAAAATCGTATCGGATGCTATTCTGGAGAAAAAAGCGCAAGCCATTTTCAT
Source organism: Bacteroidota bacterium (assembly GCA_030706585.1). GTDB lineage: Bacteria > Bacteroidota > Bacteroidia > Bacteroidales > UBA7332 > CAXXIC01. The sequence continues at coordinate 8,257 of JAUZOF010000095.1, read as the reverse complement.
TGCTAACCGTAGCGAGTTAGCAAACTATCTGCAAAGTAAATATCAACCGGGGGATGTCGTGCTTATTATGGGTGCCAGAGACATCACTCTATCTGATTTCGCCATGCAAATTCTGGAATCGGTTAAATAATAAAAAGCACCTTTCAAAAGCTAAAATATTCCTCTCCGAAAAGTACTTCGGGGAGGATTTTTTATGCCGATATGTGAGCAAAATTGACTATATTTGTTGGCTTTTTGCCTATCGGGCAACTCCGGCATACCACACACCGGATATTCAGCAATAACAAATTGATATTTAGCCATATAAATTATGTCAGAAGAAATTTTGGATAACACCATCAATGGAAGCAACGGCTATTCGGCCGACAGCATCCAGGTACTAGAGGGCCTAGAAGCCGTAAGAAAACGTCCCGCGATGTACATCGGCGACATCAGTCAAAAAGGTCTTCACCACCTGGTTTACGAGGTAGTAGATAACTCAATTGACGAAGCGTTGGCCGGCTACTGTAAAAACATCGAAGTCTTCATCAACGAAGACAACTCTATCACCGTAATTGACGACGGCCGCGGTATCCCGGTGGATTTCCACGAAAAAGAGGGTAGATCTGCTCTTGAGGTTGTACTTACCGTACTTCACGCAGGTGGTAAATTCGATAAAGGTTCTTACAAAGTTTCCGGAGGTCTTCACGGTGTGGGTGTATCTTGTGTGAACGCACTTTCAACATACCTTAAAGCAGAAGTACGTCGCGATGGCAAGCTACATATGCAGGAATTCTCATGCGGTAAACCATTAGATCCTATCCAGGTCGTTGGAGACTCTGATCTTACCGGTACGACTATCACCTTCAAACCGGATAGCTCTATCTTCACTGTTACTGAATACAAATGGGATATCCTTGCTGCCCGTCTGCGTGACCTGGCCTACCTGAATGCAGGTATTAGCCTATCACTTACCGACAAACGTGTGGTGTTGGAAGATGGCTCTTTCAAATCTGAACAATTCCATTCGGAAGAAGGCTTGAAAGAGTTTGTTCGCTTTCTGGATGAAGCCCGCGAGCCTCTGATGGACGATGTAATTCACATCTCTTGCGAAAAACAAGGCATTCCTGTTGAAGTAGCAATGACCTACAATACCTCTTACAACGAAAACGTTTATTCTTACGTAAATAATATCAACACCATCGAGGGTGGTACTCACCTTGCCGGCTTCCGCCGCGGATTGACCCGTACATTGAAAAAATACGCCGAAGATTCGAAAATGCTTGAAAAAGTAAAAATCGAAATCAGCGGTGACGACTTCCGTGAAGGTTTAACAGCTGTTGTTTCAGTAAAGGTTCAGGAACCTCAATTCGAAGGACAGACTAAAACCAAGCTGGGTAACAACGAGGTAATAGGCGCGGTAGATATGGCCGTAAGCGAAGCCCTCGGATATTATCTGGAAGAGCACCCGAAAGAAGCTAAACAGATTGTCGACAAAGTTATTTTGGCAGCAACTGCACGTTACGCAGCCCGCAAAGCCCGCGAGATGGTACAACGCAAATCTCCGCTTACCGGTGGAGGTCTTCCGGGCAAACTGGCTGACTGTTCTAACAGAAATCCCGAAAATTGCGAAATATTCCTCGTCGAAGGAGACTCTGCGGGCGGTACTGCCAAACAGGGCCGCGACCGTAACTTCCAAGCCATTCTTCCATTGCGCGGTAAAATCCTCAACGTGGAAAAAGCCATGCACCACAAAGTGCTGGAAAGCGAAGAGATTCGGAATATTTATACCGCTTTAGGTGTATCTATCGGAACAGAGGAGGACTCAAAAGAGCTGAATATGACCAAGCTCCGTTATCATAAAGTCATTATCATGACCGATGCCGACGTGGACGGAAGCCACATTGCCACATTGATCCTGACCTTCTTCTTCCGCCACATGAAGCCTCTGATTGAGATGGGGTACGTTTATATTGCCACTCCACCACTCTATTTGTGCAAAAAAGGTAAAAACGAAGAGTATTGCTGGAACGACCAGCAGCGCCAGGCATTTATCCTGAAATACGCCAACGGCAACGAAGGCCAGGTTCACACCCAACGTTACAAAGGTTTGGGAGAGATGAAGGCTGAGCAGCTTTGGGATACCACCATGGATTCTACCCGTCGTACTCTTCGACAGGTAACTATCGAAAGTGCGACTGAAGCCGATCACATCTTCTCGATGTTGATGGGTGAAGAAGTTGCTCCTCGTCGTGAATTCATCGAAGCCAACGCTACCTACGCGAAAATCGACGCTTAAAATCAATCTACATAAATGTCAAAAAGCCAGTTTCGCTTCCGAAACTGGCTTTTTTGCTTTCTCGAGATTACAATATATGCTGCCCAACATATATTTAACTTTTATTTACGGAAATATTTCCTGATTATTTTTGCAAAGCCCTAGAAATCATTCTATTTTTGCATCGGTTTTCGATGGGTAGTTATCAATTGACCACTTTCACGTGTTTGATCCCCCATTACACAAACAACAACATCACTTTTTTGACTCCGGATTTTCGAGCGCGAAAACCGGAATGATTTTTGATTATCACATTCTAACATAAGGGCTGGAATTGGCATAAAGCACCCGCTCATGAAATTGAAAATTTACGCACATCTAACATCACTTACTAACTTTATTTATTTCGAATTATGAATCCAAACATCCCTGAGGTAGAGAGCAAGCGCATTGTCGTCGTTGGTGGAGGATTCGCGGGACTGACACTCTGTCGCGACCTTGTAAAATCAGATTATCAGATAGTTCTGTTGGACAAACACAACTATCACATGTTTCAGCCACTGTTTTACCAGGTAGCGACAGCCGGTCTGGAGCCCAGTGCTATTTCTTTCCCTTACCGCAAAGTTTTCCAGAATAAGAAAAACGTTCACATCCGCAAAACGGAAGTGTTGAGCGTAGATACAGATAAAAAAATCGTTCATACAACTATCGGTGAGATTAGCTACGATTACCTCGTTATCGGAACAGGCGCTACTACTAATTTCTTCGGCAACAAGCAACTGGAAGAAATCACTCATCCGATGAAGTCTGTTGCACAGGCGCTGGGTTTGAGAAACAGTATCCTGCAAACATTCGAAAACATTCTAATCAGCGAGTGCGAAGAAGAGCAAGAGGGAATGATGAACTTCGTGGTTGTAGGTGGTGGTCCTACCGGAGTGGAAACTGCCGGAGCAATCGCCGAAATGAAGAAATATATCCTTCCGAAAGACTATCCGGAAATTGACTTCAACCGCATGAACATCTACCTGGTGGAAGCAGCTCCACGCCTACTTAACGGTATGTCAGACAAATCTGCACGTAAAGCTTACGAATACCTGATGAAAATGGGGGTAAAAGTTTGGTTGAATGCAGCTGTATCAGAATACGACGGAAAGGTAGTTTCTTTGAGCAACGGTGCCCGCATGAAAACCGACACCATCATTTGGGCTGCCGGTGTGCGCGGTAACTTCGTTGAAGGTATCAACACCGAAGTAATGGCTCGCGGCCAGCGCATGAAGGTTGATGGATTCAATAAAGTAGAAGGATATGATGACGTTTACGCAATCGGTGATATCGCATTGCAACAAAACGACCCTAAATTCCCGAACGGTCACCCTCAGGTAGCACAGGTAGCCATCCAGTCGGCTGTAAACCTGGCTAAAAACTTCAAACATATTGCAAAAGGTGAAACGCAAAAACAATTCATCTACAATGACCTGGGAAGCATGGCAACCGTAGGACGCAACCGTGCGGTTGTTGACCTTCCGGCCTTTCACTTTGGAGGATTCTTTGCCTGGATGGTATGGATGTTCATCCACCTTCGTTCAATCCTGGGAACCAAAAATAAGGTTCAGACCTTTGTGAACTGGATCTGGAGTTACTTTACTTACGACCAGTCTCTGCGTCTGATTATCAAAGCGACCCAGAAGCCTAAAAAGCAATTAAAATAATCATCGACTATACCATCCCACTGTTCATCCGGACAGTGGGATTTTTATTTTCCTACATTTTTGTATCATAAAGACTCAATTCCAACAATTTTGTAGGTTACACCCGCCCTCCATATCCCCTATCCACCTAATTACCAACCAATAATTAAATGGCATAATAATTGCATCTGTTTGACAAACTAAAAACAGAGAAGCAATATGAGTAAATCAGAAATTATCGAATTGGAAAAGGCCGTCAATAAAGCAAAATTCAAATTAACCCAGGAAGCTGGAGCTCTGCACGACCTGATTGAAGACAGATTGATGAGTGATTTTAATGAAATCCCGGCATTTGCAGAAGCTGCCTATAAAGCCGCTTGCGAATGGTCAGCCCTTAAAGAGAAACTTAGTTCTGCAAAATCCATATAGTATGGAAGTGACATTCTTTGAAAAGCCGGGCTGTATCAATAACACCCGGCAAAAAAATATGATAGCAGAGGCAGGGCATGTGGTAAATGCCCTCTCTCTGCTAACCTATCAATGGGATAAAGAGGATTTGAGAAGCTATTTCACAGGACTAGAAGTCAGGGATTGGTTTAACCTGACTGCCCCGAGAATCAAAAACGGAGAGGTTAAACCGGCTGCAATCGATTCCGAAACGGCATTATCAGAAATGATAGAAGACCCGTTGTTGATTCGCCGTCCTTTACTTGAAGTCAATGGCACTAAAGCCTGTGGATTTCAAAACAAACTGGTCGAGCTGCTCTTGGACGGCAAAGATGTCAGTCAATTACAAACGTGCCCTAACGCTTCAACCACTAAAGGTTGCGACTAATCCTTATTTCTTCGCATCCAGTTGTCCGAATACTTTTTTAAGAATAGCATTCACCCGGGCAGAGGGATTTTCACGGATTTTCTTCTCTTCTGAAGCCAGACTAAGGAACATTCCATTCAACGCTTTATCTGTAACATACCGGGTCAGATTGGCACTAACCGGCTTCATATTCGAAGCTTTCCCCACGAGGGAATTAGCAACGGTATTATACGCATTGGCCAGAGCCTTCCAGGATTCAGTTGTTGAAATATTCCCAACCAGTTTCTTATCCAGAGAGGTCGCTATTTTAGGTTCAAAAGCACTGCTCAGTTGTGAGTAGGTATTATTCCTCAAATAGCTGGTAGCGGCATTATTTGCTCCGAAAAGAATATTGGTAGCGTCTTTAATAGTCATATTTCTGATGGCGCTGACAAATATCGGCTTGGCTTCAACAGCTGCATCCTCTGCAGCTCTGTTCAGACGAAGGACAACATCATTGACCAGCTTCTCTCCTCCTGGCACAAGCTTAATATTTTTGATAATCGGCTGCGCCTCTTCCGGTAATAATATTTTTAAGGCCTGATTGGCAAAAAAGCCATCTGTCTTGCTCAGATTCATTACCGAATTGGTTGTCCCGACCAATAACGCTTCTTTGAGTCCGGTCGCATTATCAACACCTATAGAGGTAGATACCCCTTGTTGTGTCATTACCTGACTAGCTACCTGCTGCAATTCAGTGCAGGAAGTTGATAATATCACAATCGCCGACAAACAAATTATCATTCTTCTCATAAATACAATATTTTCGTTATTTCAATCCTCTGTTTTTCAATAAAGCATCCGGATTTGGCTCTGCTCCCCGGAATTGGATGTAGAGTTTCATTGGTTCGTCACTTCCTCCTTTTTCAAGAATATTCTGTCGGTAACGGGTAGCAATCTCCTGATTGAAAATATTCCCGCTCTGCTCAAAGGCTTCAAATGCATCTGCATCCAGTACTTCTGCCCACAAATAGCTGTAATAACCAGCTGAATAGCCTCCATCATCAAAGATATGTTTGAAATAGGTGGTGCGGTAACGGGGTATTATTTCGTTGATTAAACCGATTTTATTCATCGCATCGGTTTCAAATTTACGAACATCTGTCGAATCGGTAATCGTTGCCAAATGCCAGTCCATATCAAGAATTGCAGCAGCAACTAATTCTGTAGTATTGAAACCCTGATTGAATTTCGAAGCGTTTCTCAGCTTTTGGATAAGTGAATCAGGAATCAGTTCTCCCGTTTTATAATGGCGGGCATACATCTTCAGCACTTCCGGAGCTGTAGCCCAATGTTCCATCAACTGGGAAGGCAACTCCACAAAGTCACGAGCAACTCCCGTTCCTGAGACTTTCGGATAGGAACAGCGTGTGAGCATTCCGTGCATGGCGTGACCGAATTCGTGGAACAGGGTTTCGACCTCATCCAGCGTCAATAATGAAGGAGCATCAGCAGTCGGTTTGGTAAAATTGCCGACGTTTACAATAACCGGACGGACCTCTTTGCCATTCTGCACATATTGATCTCTAATATTATTCATCCAGGCCCCAACACGTTTACCCGGACGGGGGAAATAGTCGGTGTATAAAACGCCCAGATGAGAGCCATCGACGTCCTTCACCTCGAATGCGCGAACATCCGGATGATAAACCGGCGCATTTTTTATTTCATGAAATGAAATTCCATACAATTTATGCGTTACCTGAAACACGCCATCAAGGACATTTTCAAGCTTGAAATAAGGTTTGAGCTGTTCTTCATCAAAGGCATAACGGGCTTTGCGCACCTTTTCGGCATAGTACCACCAGTCCCACGATTGAAGGTTGTAATTATTCCTTTCGGCATTGGAAAGCATTTGCATATCGGACAACTCTTCCTTAGCCCGCTGCAATGCCGGTGTCCAGATGCTATTGAGCAGATTCATGACTCGTTCGGGGGTCTTTGCCATTTGAATATCCAGAGCGTAATCAGCATAGGTTTTAAAGCCTAAAAGTTGGGAACGCTCCTGTCTAAGCTTGATGATTTTGGCACAAATCGCTTTATTGTCAAAGTTGTTGTTATTATCTCCCCGGTTGATATACCCTTTGTACAGCTTCTCGCGCAACTCCCGCTTATCGGAATATTGAAGGAACGGTAACATGCTTGGCTTCTGGACAGTGAATACCCATTTGCCTTCCAGTTTGCGTTGTTTCGCCTCTTCGGCGGCAGCAGTACGAACCGATTGGGGCAATCCAGCTAAATCAGCCTCCTTATCAATAACCAGCATGAAATTATTGGTCTCTTTCAATAGGTTGTCGCCAAACTTCAAAGAAAGCATAGCCAGCTCTTTATTCAAAGCTCTCATCCGTTCTTTCTGTTCGGGATTGAGCAAGGCTCCGGCACGAACAAACTCTTTGTAATACTCGTCAAGCACACGTTTTTGCTCAGTGGTTAGTCTCTCCTGCTCCTTATGGTCATTTACATATTTGATACGCTGGAAAAGTTTATCATTCAGCAAAATGTTATCCTGATGCTCGGTCATCATTGGAGTAACCGTTTCGGCTATTTTTTGCATCTGATCATTGGTTTCAGCTTCCGTCAGATTGAAAAAGACGTGCGAAACTCTCTTCAGATTTTCTCCGCTAAATTCCAGTGCTTCGATTGTATTCTTAAAGGTTGCAGGCTCGGTATTCTGCGCAATTTGCTCAATCTCTTTTGCCTGAACCCGGATTCCCTCCTGAAAAGAGGGCAAATAGTGGCTATTTTTAATTTTGTCAAAAGGAGGCACACCAAACGGCGTTTTATACTCTGCGAAAAACGGATTATGCTTCATTCCAGTCTGTGTTTTACAAGATGTAATTATTAAAGCGGCTGATAACAGATAGATTAGATTCTTCATTGTCTTAATGCTTTATGTGTTTCTGGCATTGATTCTATATTTTCAAATCATCATTTCCATTCGAAGTAACAACTGATTGGGAAGTGATCCGAAAGCTTAATCCTGTCTATTTTACATTTATATGCCTTCAACGAAGGAGAATGTAGAATATGGTCTATTCGAAAATAGAAGTAGTTTTCATTGTATGAAACGCCGGGGCCAAACCCAGTTTCCACAAAGGCATCTTTCAAATCCCCCTTTATTTTGTGATATGCGTAAGACAGCGGACCATCGTTAAAGTCTCCGCAAACTATCACATCATGCTCACAGTTGTCTATAGCCTCCCGCACTAATCTTGCCTGTTTTGCCCGTGTCTTGTAGGCCTGATCCATTTTTTGAATAATGATTTCATTAAAGCGTTCGATATTTTCGGAAGATACATCTTTGATTACCTTTTTATATGTCGAAATATCGTCTCCTGTGAATTTATTGGATTCCAGATGATTATTGATTACATCAAGTTTTCGGTCTCCAATCTTGATGCAGTAATAGGCTGAGGCGTTATACTTGCTTTTATAGGGTATTTTATAGGAAGAAATAAT
>JAUZOF010000094.1 GCA_030706585.1 Bacteroidota bacterium | reverse complement strand
TATTTGCAAACTGGCTAAATAATAAATAGGAATAATTCCCTCCAGGTCTTGTTTGGTTTTCAAGACGACCCGACATATACATACTGACATCAAGACGTGGATTCAGTTTTACATCTACATTCGACCGGAAATTATACCTGTAAAAGGTGTTATCTCCGTACTTATAAGCGCCCTCCTGATTCATATATCCAAGCAAAACAAAATATTTCGCAAAATCATTCCCCCCAGTCATGGTGAGGTCATATTGTTGCTGCTTTACAATGGGTTTCAAAAACTCAGAGTAAAAATCGACATTTGGATATTTGTACGCATTAGCGCCAGCAACTCCGTTCACAACATCTTTATATCCATTGATATCCGCATCTGAATATTTAAGATTTGCTGGAGCAGCACCATCAAGGACTTGAGCTTCATTATATAAACGTGCATAATCATACGAATTAAGGATCTTAGGCAAACGTAAGGACTGTGCCATCCCCATCTGTGCATTAATAACTATATCCCTTTTATTAATTGTACCACGTTTTGTTTTAACCAATATAACTCCATTAGCACCTCTATTTCCATAAATCGCCAAGGCTCCGGCATCTTTCAAAACAGAGATCGATTCGATTTCATTTGCATTTAACTGGTCAAATGTCCTCTCTACATCATCTACCAATATCAATGGTGCATTTTGGTTAACCGTTTTTAACCCACGAATATAAAAACCTGTACCAACACCGGTGTCTGACCAACCAGAAGAGAGAACTGCAAGACCACTTATAAGCCCTCCCAATCCATTCATGGTATTCATATCCTTACGTTTACCAAAATCGTCAAATGTAGTCATTGAGACGGATGAAGTTAAATCTCTTTTGTTTTTGCTTGAATAAGCAATCGGGACTATGTCTTGATCTCTGTTACCAAGTTTAAGCTCAGGCATTACAACATCAATGGTTGCAACATCCATATCTACCACTTTGATTACAGTCTGGTATCCTGCAAGAGTAAATGTTAATTTATCACCTACAACAACCGGAATAGAATACTTACCGAACTCATCAGACGTAGCGCTAACAGTTGATTCTTGTATCGTTACAAGTACACCTGAAAGCAAATTGCCCTTATTATCTCTGATAACTCCGTTAACTTTAGCGGATGCAGTTTGCGCAAAAAACACCGAAGTCAAGAAAACGGTAAACAAGAGCGCAATACATCTGTAATAAATACTCCTGTAATATTTAAAACATCTCATATATTTATGTTTTTCTTTTATTTCAAATTCAAATATCAAACATCATTCAAGGAATTACCAGCCCGGATTTTGCTTTAGCTTAGGACTTTTTTCAATTTCCGCATACGGGATTGGATACTTATGCATATAATCATAAAACACCCTGTTTTCAATTTTCCTACGGGTAATTTCAAAAGTTGTAGAAGGTGTAGGCGAAGTCGTCGGACTATAAATTCTCACACCGTAAACAGGTTTATTAAATATGTCATTTCCTTTTTTATATCTGATAACATCCCACCAACGCTGCTCTTCGTAAACAAATTCAATTGCACGCTCATTCATAAGGCGCTCCAGAAAAAAGTCTTTATCGTCTGTTACCAGGTCGCGCTTATGAGAATTTTTCGGGTTCATCCTGTTACGCACCCTGTTTAACGCCCAACTTGCAGTCTTGCCGTTACCAAGTCCGTCAACATTTGGCCCGAAGGCCTGATCCATAGCTTCAGCATACCATAAAAGGACATCTGTATATCTAAACCAAATCCAATTCATAGTAACAGATGCAACTCCACCTTGTCTCAAGTCTTCTGGCCACATTTTTTTACACAAATAACCTGTGGTTGTATAATCCTGCGCATCCTTCATCTCTGAACCACTAATCGTTGGGTTATTTTTGTAAAACCAGATTTGTACGGGTCTATCCTGCCATTGATCCTGATTGCAAAGGACTGTAAGTTTTAAGCGAGGATCTCTATTATTCCACATATTCTCTTCTTTGTAACCTGAAGCTGGATTAATAATTGGGGAACCATCCGCGTTATACCCTGTAATCGGAATAGTACCATCCTCCATTTCATACATATCTATCAGATTCTGGGTAGGATAAGTCCCGGCAGAACCACCATACCCTTTCGAGGCGCCAACATCGGAAAATCCAACCCACCCCATAAGAGCTTTACCTCCACTAAATTTAAATGAGCCATCCACCCGGCTAAAGAGAATTTCATTTTGCTTTGCATCTACCGAATTTGTTTGGTAAATAATATTTCTGTAATGCGCTGAATCAGCTAAACCGCACAGTCCCTGATCTTCCATTTTTATAACCTCATAAGCTGCTTTCGCTGCATCTACCCATTTTTGGTGAATTTCGTCCGGAGTATTGGGTTTTTCAAAATAATATAATGAAGTGTCTCTTGCTCCGATGTTTATATCATACGGCTCGGTATTTAACGGGCTGGCTGCATATAACAACACCTTAGCCTTTAGCGCTAAAGCAGCGCCAACAGTAGGACGCCCAAAGTCAACATTTGCTTGCGCTTTTAATTGAGGCAAATTGGGGAGTGCAGCATCAAGGTCTCGGACTATTTTTGCTACACATGTATCATAAGGTTCACGAGGTAGATCCATATCATCAGTCTCTTTTAAAGACTTTGTAATATAAGGTACCCCCCCGTAACGCTTAATCAACTCAAAATAGAAGAATGCACGCGCGAACAACGCTTCAGATTTATATCCGCTAATCTGACCCGAACTCAAACCGGGCACACTATCGGCTTTTTCAAGCACAACATTGCAACGTCGTATCGCCGCATAGCTACCGGTCCAGGGCCATAACAATTCTACCTGAGCTCCATAGGCGCTTGGAGACCAGTTCCCTAGATTGAAACTTGCATTTGTGCCGGCAACTGCCCGGGATGCTTCAGCCAAATCAGAGGCCCCCTCAAACGAGGAATATGCGATTCTACCCAGCCCACCAAAAGACTGGCAAGCCCAATCCCCAGGCCAGTAGTGATAATAGGTATAAATGTCATCAACGAATTTCTGAAAATTGATTGGATCTTTGAATACCTGATCAGAGGTAAGCAATGCACTCTCCTTTTTATCTAAGTAATCTTCACATGCAGCAAAAAAAAGCGAGACCTGCAGCAGAAGTAAATATATAATTGACTTTTTCATATTTCTAAAGTTAGAATATTACGTTTATACCCATATTGTAAATCACTAATTGCGGATAATTCCAGCCACGCTCCCTGTTGGCTCCATATCCGGGACCTTCAGGATCAACTTGCTTAACCTTTGAGAAGGTCAAAAGATTATTTGCATTTGAATAGACTCTCAACTGGCTAATTCCAAGCTTTTTCAACTGTTTTATAGGTAATGTATATCCTATCTCCATATTTCTCAATTTTAAGTAGCTTGAATTATATAGGAAAAAGCTATTTGTAGTCCAGTCAGGACTTGAACTTTGAGAATGCAATCTGGGATAGGTTGCCGTAGCTCTTGTATCTACCAATTTACCGGTAAATGGATCAGTATAATATGCCCAGCGTCCTTCATGGAAATCCTGAACTTTACCACCTTCACAGAACTCATACAAAACTTCACTTCCTATCTTGAGGCTTACATTATACGCCCCTTGCCACATCATGCTAAAGTCAAACCCTTTCCAGTTAAAGCCATACGAAAATCCGTAGGTTGCCACTGGAATATCAGAATAACCGATGGGCAATTTATCTCTGTCGTCAACGACTCCGTCTCCATTAACATCACGGTACCGGAAATCTCCCGGCTTTGGAGCTTCCCCAACAAGCTGACGTGCATATGGAACTCCTTTAGAATCTTTACCTACTAAATTGCCATTTGTATCAAAGTCGGTTATATCGAAGAATCCAAGCACCTGATAACCATAAAACTGACCAATGGATTGACCTTCCTCCTTTTGCCAGGAAATCTTGTTTGCAGGCTCGTCCTTGGCTACAACTTTATTCTTCGCATAACTGTAGTTTGCTTTCACCCAATAATCAAAATCTTCACCGATTTTGTTGTTATATTTCACCTCAAATTCAAAACCTTTGTTTTGGGTTTTCCCTATGTTTGCAGACGGTGGAGTAACTCCGAGATAAAGAGGAATTGATCCCCTGTCCATTAAAATATCTCTCCGGTATTCCAAAAAGCCATCTAAAGATGTTGTTAAATGGCTATTAAACAAATTCGCCTCAACACCGACATTGTACTTATTTGCCTTTTCCCAGGTTAGGTTTGGATTGGCGATACGAGACAAGTATATTATATCAACCGAATGTCCGTCAAGGCCGAAAGAAGGAACAGAAGGAGCTTCCCATCCATTACGGGTAGAATACTCTTCAGAATACATAAACCGGCCTCCACCGATCTTATCATTTCCTACCATACCGTAAGAGGCCTTCAATTTCATGAAATCAATGAATTTGATGGAATTTTTAAAGAACTCTTCATTTGAGATCACCCATCCCGCAGCAAAAGCAGGGAATAATCCAAATCGTTTGCCACGTGCAAAATTTTCAGAACCGTTGTATCCCATATTTATTTCCCCGAGATAACGCTGGTTATAATCATAAGTGACACGTGTGGATAGACCCATTGTGCGATAGGGAATATATACACCGCTTAGTTCTTTTTCATCCAAATTCCCAAGCAATAGCCCTGTGACACTATGCTTACCAAATTGACGCGAGTAATTAAGAGAGCCTTCAAGATATGTCTTCGAATACCCCCCCATGTATCCCCCTGTATAATTCAATTTTGTATCCTGTCCAAATACAGTATAACTATCTGGCTCATCAGGCCCGGAGTCAAGTCGGAACGCCTGTGTCTGTTTTGCAAAAACTTTTTGTTCAGAATAATAGCTATCATACGAAACCAAGGCCTTTGCAGATAAACCGGGAGTAATTTTATCTAATTTATAATTTAGATTAATGCTCGATTCTACCACATCCTTTTTATTCTGAGTAAAACCAGTACCATTCACTTGCAACCAAGGGTTAACTCCGGCAGGACCGACACCTGGCTTACCGTTTGCCTGAAAGACTGGAGTTTCGTAAGGGGTTGTCCGCGTTAATGCGCTAAAAGCAGATTGATTTTCACCGGTCGTGAAGCCTGTGGCTCCCGGCTCATTCGTGTCCTCCATCCGGGCAGCCATTGATACAGACACAGTCAGCACCTTAGACACATCAATATCAAGATTTGATCGGAAATTAAAACGGGTAAACTGATAGTTTGTATTATAATCCTTGTGCATATTGGTATTGAAAAGCCCGTCCTGGTTGAAATAACCTGCAGATAAGAAATACCTTGCGGTTTTGGTACCTCCACGCACGTTAAGGTTGTATTGGCTTTGTGGGGTAGTCGGTTTCAAAACCTCTTTGTACCAATCTACATCGGGATAATGGTAAGGGTCAGAGTGCGTACGGAATGCTTCTAATGCATTGGGCTGGAAAGGTAATCTGCTTGCCGGATACCCATCATTTAAATAAGCTTCGTTCCGCAATAAAGCAGTGTGATAAGAATCCAGATAGTTTGGAAGACGCGTTGGCTGTTGCAAGCCATATTGCGCAGAAAGACTTACAACCGGTTTTGAATCTTTACCTCTTTTTGTGGTGATAATCAAAACTCCATTTGCACCTCTCACCCCATACACAGCAGTTGCAGAAGCATCTTTAAGAATAGAAATAGATTCAACTTCATTGGCATCCACTTGGGTGAAGTTTTCTCTTTCAACACCATCGACAATATAGAGCGGCGTGGAATTCACCCAGGTACTTCGACCACGTATATACAACGACGCATCATCTTTACCAGGCTGTCCTGTATTTTGAACAGTTGTCAAACCAGTCAATCTACCTGCTAATGCGTTACTTAAGTTTGCTGCCGGGCTTTGAACCAAATCTTTTGTTGTGACTGTCGAAATAGAACCAACTACACTCACTTTCTTTTGCGAACCGTAACCGACAACAACGACCTCATTCAAATCAGCTTTGGTTTCAGTCATTGTTATTTTCAACACATCCGCTCCCCTGAAAGAGCGGGTAATAGTTTTATATCCAATACATGAAAACGACAAAATCCCCTGAGGCTGCTTAGTCGTTAAACTAAATTTACCATTTAAGCCAGAGACAGTTGCATTTTGCCTGGTTGGAGTTGTTGTATTTGTAATTTTTTCAACAATCGAGACTCCGGGCAATGGATTCCCGTTATCATCTACGACAATACCAGAAATTTTATTCTGAGAGAATACCGAAGACCAAATAAAAGGTAGCACTAATAATATTAGAAATTTTTTCATGGAACGTTTGTTTTAGCAGTTACGTTATCTATGAGACTTTATGTCTTTCATCTATTTCAATACGTCAAGTAAGACGTGTGAACAAAATTACTTACGGCTCCATTTTCCGATAGCTCATTTTGTATCGGAAAACGGCCACAATTGTATCACCCGTCTCGCCACGACCCTTAAAACAGACGTAACGTATTAATTATAAACACATTGGACACTATTAATAAATATCAAATTCCAACCCTAAAATCTATTACCTGAAGATAGAAACAGTTTTAGTTGAAGAGCAAATACTGCTTTTTATAGATAAAAAATAAAACCCATTGGATAACTCTGACACATTCATTGTTATAGGGGAATGACCATCATATTCAACCAACGAATTACACATCCGACGACCCATTTGATCATAAACGATCAATTCTGTAGTCTCTGGAATATTCGAACTCATTGAAATACTCAGATTATCCGATGCCGGATTGGGGTAAATCTTTACATCCACATCCTGAGTCTTTGTCTGCGAGATTCCGGTTGATGTTGATTTCAACAAAACAGCAGTTACAGAAAGGGCAGGCACTGTTATAGTAAACGAATTTGAATTCACTGTCGCTGAGTTCAATTTAAGTGCATTGTTCGTATGTGATTTAAATGTTTCTGTCGTCGGAAGCGATGACAATTGCAAAGTGCTGTAATTACCATCACTAACCGCGAAATTATTCAGATTTATAGTGGCTGTGCGCGAAGAAACCATATCACGGTTAACCAGAATCACTGTCATTGAATCTGCCCTCTCACTCACAGTGGTATAAGCCGAAACTGTATTCTCTATGCTTGACACACTTGATACACTATATTTTTTTGCATACCGGCTAAATAAATGGAGCGTTTCCCACATGCCCGGATACCAGCTCCAGGGGGTAAATAACTCAACCCCATTGTTGGCAAAAGTGCCAAGATGCGATGCATACACAACTGCAGTTGAATTTGCATTTTTTTGATCAGTTGCCGAATGCCATTCACTCACTCCGCAGGTAATACCATGATTTGCGCCATAATATATTGTCAGCCAATCATTGATTCGTTTAAAAATATATTCGCTTTTCATACGGGTATCCCAACCACCATTCATTGTATATATTCCATTGGCTCCCGGATAATCATAGGTCTGATCATAATACATCCGGTGTATCTGAAGCGCAGCCGAATCATTTGCTGCGTAAGCATAATTATGCAAATCAACAACATCAAGGACTCTTACACCCGAAGCTTTTTCTTCGTCGGCACATCTTTTGATAAAATACTCGAGCCAGCTATAATATTTGCCGTTTACCTTTATGGATTCGGATCCCCACTTAAACCACTGCCACTCGCTGGTTGCTACCGGGCCACAAAGTTTGATTTCCGGACATATGGCTTTTGCTTTTTTAGCTGTAGCGATGTAATTATCCATAAATGCTGAGGCAGCTATCAGTGTCGGCATCACATCATCATGAGTTCCGTTCCAAACATCCACTTCATTGTCCATATTCCAGTAAATAAATTGCTTTTGATTCAGGCCAAGACCTTGAGGTTTAGGCTGAAAAAAATGATTCAGAATTTCGACAGTAGAATCGGCTGGCCATGGTTGAGTATATAGGTTGATATTGCCTTCTACAGCAGCTTTCCCAGAATTCACACCGGTGGCATTGGGAGTCCCACCGCCAGCGAGATTTTGGTTAACCCCGCTCCAGTAAGCTGATTGGTTGTAGGCCCAGTCGTTAAAATTGTTGTTTGTGTTGGATGCCACCCTACCAATAAGCTGAAAAGCCCACATCACCTGAAGATTGGGAAGATTTGTAGCGGCATTTTGCGAAGTTTTATCCCAGTCGTTTACATATACGTTGTTATACCAATCTGGATGGCTTGATATTTTTTTACGCCAATTGTACTTGGTGGCATTGTTTCCTCCATTGGTACGTGCCATTGTCAGCCCGGCATCTTTGTAAAACTGAGCTGGTTTATCAAACCAATTATTGGCTCCATAAATATAGGGAGATACAACTCTCTTTCCCACAGAAGCATCTACAGTGATGTTGACATCTTGTGCGATTGCAGGATTTACTCCTGTAAGAATCAATAGTAATAGTAAAAAGTAGTTTTTAAAGACGTGTAGTTTCATCGGCATTATTTGTTTTAGGTTCTATTTTTAATCATCAGCGGCCTTAAATCCAGAATTGCCACATGGCAATTCTGGATTTAAGGCTATACGCTATATTAGATTTCCGGGGTATATTCGAATTTATCAAAATCGGCGTACGCATTCGACTGACTATTTTCAGAAGTAAGGAACAGCCCCAGGAAAACCCCGGTAAATCCACCGGCAGTTTCGGAACTGATATAGCGCGTATTCATCTTGCTTAGAGCACGATAGGTAGTTCCATCAACAGAATATGAGAAAGTATAGTAATCAGCCGTTCCCTTCACGCGCAGAAAAACCTCACCTTCAGGAATTTCAACTTTGGATTCGATATGAGACAATACCCCCATCCGGTAACGAACAACTAAATTCCGTTTACCGCCTGAAGACTGCTCTATCAATATGTCATAATGTGATTCTTTATCCAAAAAGACCGTGAGTCCGGATTCATCACCCTTTTGAGCTTTGAATAAATTCATTGATGTAGTAGCAGTAAAATCAACGTGTTCTTGTCTTCGACCCACGAAAGTAGGAGAGTCAATATCATCTAATTTTATAGTTGATGTTTTTAAACGCAGAAACCCTTTTTTATCAGTCAAGGAATAGTTATTTACATTGGGATTTCTGAGATAGTTCCATTCAAAACCCAGCTTTGGCTCATCGAAGTTAGTTATATATGAAGCCTTTTTAACGGGCTGAAATGGTAACGTTTTGACGTTCATACTCAGATCAATAGTGCCGTTCCCGTTAACAACAGGCCACGAATTTTTGTCCCAACGAACCGGCGCTAAGAATGTTTCCCTTCCCAACAAATGATGCAAACCTGACTGAGGACGGAAAGCCAAACAAACCATCCACCAGGTACTATCATTAGCCTGAACCAGATCAGCATGTCCGGTACCTTGAATAGGGTTTGACTGAGTAACCGCATTCATGTGGGTTAAAATTGGATTGGATGGATTGGAGTCGTAAGGACCATAAATACTCCGGCTTCGAGCTATGGTTACTTTGTGCGCATATTCTGTTCCCCCTTCGGAAATCATCAAATAATACCATCCGTCCTTTTTATAGATATGAGGTGCTTCGGGATAGCGACCGCCTGTCCCTGCCCAGATGGGTTTGCTCCCGGTAATTTGTTCTCCGGTCAATGGGTTTATTTCTGACAAATAAATCATATTACCGGGATTCGAGGTAAAATAGCATTTATCTCCCTCGAAGTAGAGTGACGGGTCGATACCTGCTTGTTTTAGCCACACTGGTTCTGACCACTCGCCAGCCGGATCCTTCGTATGCACTATAAAATTACCCCTCGACACATGGGTGGTAATCATATAGAATAGCCCGTCGTGATAGCGGATTGTAGGTGCATAGATTCCTCCTGAAGGCCTGCATTTATTAAGATCAAGTTGAGAGGAACGGGTAAGACAATGCCCGATCTGCTCCCAATTGACCAGGTCTTTGCTATGGAATATAGGCACACCAGGAAAGTACTCGAAACTACTGGTTACCAGATAATAATCATCCCCCGCCTTACACACGCTCGGATCGGGGTGAAAACCAGATATTACCGGATTGGTATATCCTATACCATTACTGCCATACGATAACACTGAAAGTTTTAGAAACAGAAGGCACAAAAAATAGATTTTTCTCATTTTACCACACATAAATAAATTACATTACGACATCAGAATAAGCTTCTGTCAAATCACGCGTCCTCAAAAAGGATCGAAAACCGTGCAAGCTAAACTGGGTATCAGACATAAAAAAAAGTAGCAGTAAAATTATGGCTACTTCCTTTTTTGCTATGGAGCATTATGTGTTGCAAATGGTATCTCAAAGTATCATTCCGGCTTTTGTTGCCTGTAAATACGAAGATATTCCGATGGTGACATTCCAAATTCTTCTTTAAAGTTGATAGTAAATCTTTTTGGAGAATTATACCCTACCTCGTAAGCAATTTCCGCAATCTGCAACTGACTCTTTTCCAGCAGTTGGCGACCACGCTTAAGCCTGATGGTCCTGATAAATTCAGCCGGCCCTTTACCGGTAATTGCCATTAATTTTTTGTAAAGATGCCCACGACTCAATCCTAAAGATTCACCCAAAGTTTCAACACTAAATTCAGTATCACTCATATGTTCTTCTACTATTTTCAAGGCCTTTTCTAAGAGCTTCTCATCAAGCGTTGTGATTGTAATCTCGCTTGGAGATACATCTAATTTCTGACTGAAAGACTGATGGCTCTTCTGGGTCCATTCTATAAACTTCGTGATTCTCAATTTTAGAATATCCAAATTGAATGGCTTGGTGATATAATCATCAGCACCCAACTCCAACCCTTCTATCCTGCTTTCCTCAGCAGTTTTGGCCGTAAGAAGGATGACCGGGATATGCGACCATTTTATATTGGTTTTTACTTGTCTGCAAAGCTCGTTCCCGTCCATCACAGGCATCATCACATCACTTACCACAATATTCACATCATGGTAGGTCAGCATTGACAATGCCTCCTGTCCATCATGGGCAATTAACACATTATAATCATCCGACAGGTTATCGCTGATAAACTCGCATAAATCTTTGTTATCATCTACAAAAAGCAAGGCCAGTTTCTCCGGCTGATTTTCTTCCGGTTTTTCAACAGTTTCATCAAATGCCTCAGTCAGTTCTTCACTGTCATCATCCATTTCATTAGGATCTGCTCCCAGTATTGGAATTTTCAATGTAAAT
>JAUZOF010000093.1 GCA_030706585.1 Bacteroidota bacterium | reverse complement strand
TCGTAAACGGAGAAATCAGCATCGAATGGATCAATGAGAACCTGATCACCTTCGTGAAGGACCGTCTGGGCCATGACCAGCGTTATGCCATCGACCCGACTAAGATCAAAGACGAATTGGGCTGGTATCCTGAGACCATGTTTGCCGAAGGTATCGTAAAGACCATCCGTTGGTACCTCGAAAACCAGGGCTGGGTAGAGGAAGTGGCCAGCGGTGATTACCAGAAGTATTATGATGAGATGTACGCGAAGAGATAATTGCGTCTCTAATTTACGCATATTCAGTGAGGGGGTGACTTGGAGTCACCCCCTCACTAATTTAAAGTCACCCTCTCACTGATTAGATATATTTATCCCATGCTGCTCTAGGGGTAATTGGGTTTTATTAATCCGGCAAGCGGTATAAAATCGCTGCTCGGTGTGCCGGCTAGCGTTCAGCAGCTTCAGGCCGCTTGACGCGTAATTTAGATTTACGAAGAGATAATTTTTGTCTTTTAGCTGATAAAGCCAGAGAAGAGGTGTACTCCAAGTCACCCCCTCATTAACCTCCAGGCAGATGCCACCGTATTATTCCTTTACTTGCAGACGCGATAAATCGCGTCTCTACCTCTGGTTTGCAGGCGGTTTGTGCAACTTCGTAGAGATCGCGATTTATCGCGTCTGAATATCGGGCCATTGTATCTCCTTTACAAAAAATCTCTCCTCAAATTCTTCCCATTAAACGATTTTTATTCCTTTTAATTGTGTTATTTTGCACACAATCGTAAATTTTTATTGCTTATATTGTTGGCGATTCGAAACAAATTAATAGATTTGCGAATCTATCTATTGTTTTGTTGTTTAATGAAGGGTTTTTATTGTTAATTGTAGGAGGGTCTAACTATGACATTTCTTCTTTCAAATCAGATTCTTTCTTTCGGTTTAATCAATGATTGTTTGTTGGTTCTATTCGTTTGCTGCTTAGGGAGAGGAGTCGCTTATTTCCGTTTTTTTGAAAATAGAATCGAACGCATTCATGATATTTTAATTTCTGTTCGGGCTTCACTGCCTTCTGAAATCAGATTAACCTTTTCTATCAAAGAACAAATACCTTCTGTCGGATCTTTAATCGCCTGTCCGGAAACTCCGGTAAAGCCTGTTCAATCTCCTTTTGCTGCTATTGAAGCTCCAACAGGCTCTGCCGAAGCATCTACTCCGGCTATCGGAACACCGGCACGCCGTATCAAAGCTCCGATAGGAGCTGTCGGAGCTTTGACAGCTCCTGTTCAAGCTTTGACACGGCGTGTTCAAGCTTTGACAAGACCGATTAAAGGTTTAATACGTCCTGTTCAATCTATAATAGCACCGATTCAAGCTTTAATCGCTCCTGTTCAAGCTTTGGCACGACCGATTAAAGGTTTAACACGGTCTGTCGGACGTTTAACACGCCGTGTTGGAGATTGGACACGCCCTGTTCAAGCTTTGACAGCTCCTATTTAATCTCCGACAGACGCTGTTGAAGCTTTGACAGACCCGATTCTTGATTGAATAGCAGGTAAGAGCCTTTCGATACATCTTATAGAAAAATCTCTCCGTATAGTGGGAGTTAGTATAAACTTTAAAACACAATTGATTATGAAACGAATCAAAGTTTTGTTGGATTTTATCCATCTGACGATAGTGGCAAAGATTGCTTTCTATCGGAATGTTCTTTCGAAGTTGAATGGTCATCCTTCGTTCCTGACAACTGATGTCTCTTTGGCAGAGGCAAAGGCTGCTGTGGATAAGTTGGAAGAACTGGAGCTTGCCGCACGCGACGGCAGTCGCACGGCTATTGCTGCCCGCAATGCGGCAGAGTTAGTGGTAGACAATATCTTTCGCATTCTTGCGGCTAATGTAGAACGTGTAGCTGCAGGTGATGAAGCATTGATTTTGAGTACCGGTTTTAATTATTCCGGTCAGCCTGTTGCTGCTCAAAAAGCTGCATTGGCTGTAGAGTATGGCGAAAACTCCGGTAGCGTGAAGCTGATTGCCAAGGCGGTAGATCGTGCCGGTTCCTATGTTTGGCAAATCAGTAAAAGTACTACGGATAACTGGACTCAGGCGAGTATTACTACCCGTTCTACTTATGAGATTCCAAATCTGGAAGTGGGTGTATCCTATTTCTTCCGTGTAGCGGCGGTTACTCCTGATGGAATGACTGATTTCACCGATCCGGTGAAAAAGGTGATTATCTAAATCTTACTGATTCGGGGTGCGACTGCGGGTCGCGCCCCGAATGCTATTTTATAGGATGTATATTAACAGGACTGACTGACTTCCAAACAAATCATTCACCTTAGAGACATAATCTGGAGATATGAGTAAAAAGAAAAAAAATAACAATGCTGCAATAATGAATAAAGAGATGCTTGCCCGGCAACGCAATCTTTATCTGAAGAGGCTTCATGCTATATTGGTGGGATTGGGAAAAGAGGAGGTCTATAAAATGATGAGTCAATCATTAAAGGCGGCCTTGTTTCGAATGAAGTTCAGGCCGATAAAAGTTACCGTTCAGAAGGAAATTGGTCGAACTCCTCTTTTTGCTAAAGCTTCACGGCATTTAATCATGAAGCTCTATCATGATCAGACGGTTTCTTTTGAGAACCCTGATTATGCAATCAAAATCGGAGATTACAATGAGATATTCTTCCCTTTTCTGGCCATAATAGATGATTTGAAAGAAAGTCGATCTTATAAAGAAGTAGCTAAGATCAGGGAAGAACTTGCTGATTTATATTCTGAGGTAACACCTAACGGACGAGATGCAATGAATGAAAAAGTAGAGAAGGTGCTAAATCAATGTCAATTAATATATTCCATCTCTACCTGTTACTTTGAACGGATGTTCTTTCTTGAGGAAAAATGTTTGCCGTGTGAACCACCAGAGCAACCCTGTTTGGGAATCGAGATTCAACAGATTAAACCGGATAAACGGAAATTTCTTATAGATGGAAAAACACGTTCGGCATACCATTTAGGTTGGTTATACCAGAATGTAGAGTTTGGTCCAACCTCGATCTCTCTGGGTGAGTTAGATCCCAAAGCCAGTATCCCGGATTTACGCCTGGATGTATATATACAACGGCATGCTATTCAACGTGTATATGAGCGGTTGGATTGTGTTTCTCTAGGTGCCAGTCAAATGATTTTATGTACTGAAATTATTAATAAGCCGGAAGTTATTTTCTATAAAGGAAAGACACTCATAGCAGTTACGATGGGTAAAATCAAGTTTGGCTATCTGGTGGTTACTCTAATTGATGGAGTGGTATTGATTAAGACATTTCTTTTAATCACCAGTAGCGGAACTCCTGAAGGAGACAAACTGCAAGCATTGACCGGACTCGATAAATCTGACAAATCTTATTTAGGACTGGATCGTTTATCTTCCTTTTATTCTGATGATATTAAAAGCAATGATAAGGTAATGAGGCTCCTGGATAAAATCGGTTGCGGAAGATTACCCGATATTAAAAATCATATTCCGGACTCTGGATTAATCAAATGCGAACAACAAACCGCTCTTATGCTCGAAAAATACTTGAAAACCTCCGATGTCGAGAAGCAGGATTGGAGTAACCTAAATGTAGAGGATTTAACGGGTATATTGCGTCAGGAGTCGGAGATAATGCAGGATATTACTGTGGAATAATGGATTGCAGAAGCGCGAAATTTTGCCTTCTAAAAACATGTAGTTAGTGTATAGCCTCTTTTTGTCGCAAGATTAAGGAGGTAACTTTTGGTTCAAGTTTTCAGAACTTGGACCCAAAACAAGAGCAGTTTATAACTGTGATTCTATGAGAAAAAAATAAAGCCGAATCATTCGTAACAATTGAATGATTCGGCTTTTATATTTAGTGGTTATCTCTTCGCGCCTTTGCGTTCAATTATGACTTAGAGTCACCCTATCACTAACGAGAACCGGCATTTTATTCCATTCCCCCTTCAAACCTCAAATGCGCCACCACCAACCTGATTTCCCCGTAAGAAACATCGTCGCCGAGGGCTTCCTTGACGGGAGTCATGGAGGTGGTTTCCAGTTTGTGGAACTGGTCGATGATTTGTTGCGCCTTGTTGCGGTCAAGCAGTTCGTCTATTTTAATCTCGCCGGTGGAGATGTAGTGGGCGAGGTGGCCTTCGATGGTGTTAGGCGTCGGGGTACGTTCCTG
Source organism: Bacteroidota bacterium (assembly GCA_030706585.1). Classification (GTDB taxonomy): domain Bacteria; phylum Bacteroidota; class Bacteroidia; order Bacteroidales; family UBA7332; genus CAXXIC01. The sequence continues at coordinate 7,074 of JAUZOF010000093.1, read as the reverse complement.
TGCAATCTCCTCCACGCTTTTCCCGCTTTTGAACAGGTCGAAGGAGACTTTCTTGGTATCGACCTTCGGCACTTTGGTCTTCTCTTCTATTTTGAAATTATCTGCCGAAACTATGGTCTGGATATTATTCGCCTCTCGGTATTGTAAGATAATATTCAGAATTTCCTCCCCAAACTGTTTCAACTTCTGCGGACCGATGCCGTGGATGGCTTTGAGCTCCTTCATCGAGGTAGGCATAACCGATGCCAGTTCCGCCAGAGACTTTTGCGATAAAATCATGTACAAATCAAGCCCGAATTCTTCGGCTTTGTCCTTGCGCCACTCGCGGAGGTATTTGACCAGGGCATTATCTTCATTGAGTTGAATTTTAGGAGTGGTCTTCTTGCGCTGCGGTTCCTCTATCAATGCTTTGGCACGCAAGGAAAGGTAATCACGGAAGTTGAAACCCGTCAGGCAGGCATTCAGGCAAACCTCTTTGACCCGGATATCGGCAAAGATACGTTCCAACGGTTCGTCCAGTGCTTTTTGTACGGCTTTATTGTCAATCTCGACAATGCAGTTGCTTTTCACCTCGCCAACCAGCTTCTCTGTCAGGTCGAGGTAATAGGCCGATGCTTTGCGGATGCGTTCCTGCAACGGGGCATTGCCTTCGATATCGGGATTAACGGCAAGCAGTTGTTGCAGTTGGAGGGCAAACTTCTCCGCTACCGTCACTGCACTGTTTTTAATTGACTCGATAATCTCCGTCACAGCCTTTGCCAATCCTTCGGGAAGGATGGTCACGTGCTCCTTGGCCTGTTTCTGGTAAGCGTACAGATTGCGCAGCACCGGTTGGTAATCGAAGAGGTCAAGCAACAGTTCGAGTTGGTAGTCCCGTTTCGACTGGTCGAGCTGCGCATCGTTCGTCGCATTCTGGTCATTGTTGTTGTTGAAGTCTGTTACCTCGTGGTCGCTGATGACGCTGTCGACGGAGATAGGCGTGCCCAGCACCAACCCTTCGAGTGACTTGCATCGGCTCAATGCCACGTAAGTCTGCCCGTGGGCGAAGGCGGCTCCCGCGTAGATAATCGCCTTTTCGAAGGTCAGGCCCTGGCTTTTGTGGATGGTAATCGCCCACGCCAGCTTGAGCGGGTATTGGGTAAAGGAACCGATGGAAGTCTCGTCAATCTCCTTGGTCTGCTCGTTGAGCGTGTATTTCATATTCTCCCACTTCTCCCTTCCGATGGTGATAGGCTCGGGCCAATCCTCGCATTTCACGCAAACGCCATCCTCGTCGAAGTTGGTCACGATGCCGATTTTCCCGTTGAAATAGAGCTTGTCACGCGAAGAGTCGTTTTTGACAAACATCACCTGCGCGCCGACCTTCAGTTCCAGCTCCTTTTCCGTTGGGTAGGAATATTCGGGAAAATCCCCCTCGATGGTTGCCTTGAAAAGATGTTTCTGCAACCTGATGTCGTTGAGTTTCGACTCGTTAATCTCCTGCGCCTGCCGGTTGTGCGTGGTCAGGGTGATGTAACCCTCTTCCGAAGCGGGTTTGAAGTTGGGGATAAAGCGGGCATTCAGCTCCGTTAGGGCTTCCCGGTCCAGCTTGTTGTCCCGGATTTTATTCAGGATGGAGATGAAGTTCTCGTTGCTTTGGCGGTAGATGTGTTTCAGTTCGATGGGCACGAAGCTGGTCTTTTTCAATGCCAGCGATTCGAAGAAAAAGAGCGAACGGTAATAGGGACGGAGCAACTCCCAGTCCTCCTGCTTGACCACCGGAGGCAACTGTTGCATGTCGCCAATCATCAGCAATTGCACCCCGCCAAAAGGAAGGTTGTTGCGGCGATAACGACGCAATACCTCGTCGATGCCGTCGAGCAGGTCGGCCCGCACCATACTGATTTCGTCAATCACCAGCAGGTCGAGGCTCCGGATGATGTTAATCTTTTCCCGGCTCATGCGGAAGTTGGAGGCCGAGAATCCGCCCTGTTCCTGTACGAAGGGAGTATTTGCATCTTTCGGTATCATCGGGCCAAACGGCAACTGGAAAAAGGAGTGAATCGTCACCCCTCCGGCATTAATGGCAGCCACACCGGTCGGTGCTACGACCACCATCCGCTTGAGCGACGAGGCTTTGAGAGTTCGGAGGAAGGTGGTTTTTCCCGTTCCGGCCTTTCCGGTCAGGTAAATATTGCGATGGGTATATTGTACAAAGTTGTAGGCTAAATCGAGCTGTGGATTGGTAGATGTTTGCATATCAACAACATTTTAAGATGCTAAGGTAGTCGTTTTGGTTTATTTTGCAAAAAGAGATAACCACTAATGCACTATCAATCCTTCATTCCCTCACCCCCTCAATCCTTTCTTTCCCCTCCCTCCATCCTTTTCATTAAAATGAAGCCGAAATATACCACGAACCCTTAACTTTGCGTTTCTATCCTTAAACATTCAACATGAAGCCACTCCAGATGGTCGATTTAGCCGGCCAATATGATAATATCCGTGACGAAATCAATCTTGCCATTCAGCAGGTACTGGATAGTACCGCTTTTATTAATGGAGCACCGGTCCGTCAATTTGTAGAAAATCTCTCCCGCTACCTGGATGTAAAACACGTCATTCCCTGCGGCAACGGAACCGATGCTTTGCAGATTGCCCTGATGGCACTTGATCTGAAACCGGGAGATGAAGTGATTGTTCCCTCATTTTCCTATATCGCATCGGCTGAGGCGGCAGCATTGTTGGGACTTATTCCCGTCTTTGTGGATGTGGATGAAAAGACCTTTAACCTGGATGTCACCCAACTCGAAGCCGCCCTTTCCCCTAAAACCAAAGCGATTATACCCGTTCATCTTTTTGGTCAAAGTTGCGATATGGAGGCGGTCACGACATTTGCGAAAAAACATGAGCTTTTTGTAATAGAAGATAATGCACAGGCTATCGGTAGTGATTTTCGGTTTTCAAGCGGTATATGTCGGAAAACCGGAACCATTGGGCATATCGGTTGTCTCTCCTTTTTTCCTTCCAAGAATCTAGGAGCCTTTGGGGATGGCGGTGCGATGCTGACCAATGATGATGCGCTGGCTGAAAAGTTGCGGATGATTGCCAATCACGGACAGGCGAAGAAATATTACCACAGCCTGATTGGTTGCAACTCCCGGTTGGATACCTTACAGGCGGCGATACTGGATGTGAAGCTGAAATACCTCGATGAATACATTGCAGCACGTCAGGCAGCTGCCGAACGATATTTTGATTTATTGAAAGCAGTTACGGAAGTTATCCTGCCCAAAGTGGACGAACGGAGCAAACACGTTTTTCACCAGTTCACCCTGCAAGTACCGAAGGAAAAACGGGATGCACTCAAGCAGGCCCTGCAGGATGCCGGTATCCCTTCGATGATCTATTATCCCGTACCGTTGCATCGTCAGCAGGCCTTTGCCGGACAATGCCGTATCAGCGGGGAGTTGGCTGTTTCGGAGAAATTATCCGAAACGGTCCTTTCGTTGCCGATGCACACGGAGTTGACGGAAGAGATGCAGCAGCGGATTTGTGATAAGATAAAGGAATTCATGAGTAAATAGCACACTGATAACACTGATTTGAATCGATAAACACAGATAATAAAATCTGTGTTATCCGTGTTGCTTGCATCTGTGTGACCTGTGTGCCAATTTTTTAAGTTGAATTAAATAAGCAACATAGCCAAAAAGCTCTATTTTTGCCCGAATAAATACATTGACACAATGCGTAAAACCCTACTGACGCTCTGCGCCTTATTCTCTTTCGTCATAACAGCATTTTCCCAAATCAATACGGAACAGGTGATGGCGATTGCCAAGAATGCGCTTTACTTCGAAGATTATGTGCTCTCCATCCAATATTTCAACCAAGTCATTAAGGCAAAACCTTTTTGGGCCGAACCCTATTTCTATCGCGGGGTGGCTAAGTTGTACCTGGAGGATTACAAGGGGGCGGAAGAGGATTGTTCTTCCTGCATTGACCGGAATCCCTACATCGTCAGCGCTTACCATTGCCGGGGAGTAGCCCGCCAAAACCTGAAGGATTATAAAGGGGCGGTGAGCGATTACGATAAAGCGCTCACTTTTGACCCGGAAAACCGCAATTATCTTATCAACAAAGCGGTGGCGTTTCAGCAAAGCAAGGATACTGTAAATGCGGAGAAAACATTTGATTTTCTCGTAAAAACCAATCCTAATTATTACAATGCCTATGTATCGAGAGGAAGCTTCTATGGTGAACGGAAAGATACAGCCAGAGCTTTGACTGACCTGAGAAAAGCGATTTCGATGGATAAAACAGACCCGCAGGTCTATGCTACACTGGCGACGGTGTATGGCCAGGCGAATAAATACAAGGAAGCGCTGGATAATTTCAACGAAGCGATAAAATTGGATGCCAAGGTCGCCGGTTACTACATAAACCGGGCGATTGTCCGTTATTATCTGAATGACCTGCGGGGAACAATGGCAGACTATGACAAGGTGATTGAAATGGAGCCTCGTAATGCGATGGCTCTTTATAACCGAGGCTTGTTGCGAATGCAGGTGGGGGACAATAACCATGCCATCGATGATTTCGATAAAGTGTTGCAGCAGGAAAATGATAACTATTTTGCCTACTATAACCGGGGAACGTTGCGTGCCCAAACCGGAAACTTCCGTGGCGCGATTGCCGACTTCACGAAGGTTATCAACAAATACCCCGACTTCCTTCCTGCTTATTCCGAACGGGCAGAAGCGCGTAAAAAGAGTGGAGACATGAAAGGCTCGGAAAAGGACTTCTGGACTGTGGTCAACCTCAATAAACAGGCTGATAAAATACGCCAGCAAAAACGCCGCGAGCAGCAAAAAGAACAACAGAAGGAACAACTGGCTGATGATAAGGATAAGGTGCGTAAACAGTCAGACAAGGATATGAATAAATTCAAAAGCCTGTTAGTGGCTGATGAAACCGAAACAGAAGCTCCGAAGTATAGCAACGAAACCCGCGGTCGTGTACAGGACAAAAACATTGATGTACAACTTGAAAACCTGTTCGTGCTGACTTACTATGAGAAAGGTGGCAATGTTAAGCCAAAAACTTATTTCAATACAGCGCTTGATAAATTCAACCAGCAATACAAATTGCCGCATAAACTATTGCTGACCAACGACGAAGCATCCCTTGATGAAGAACAGGTGAAGGAGCACTTCAAAACGGTTGACGAGCTTTCGAAACAGATTGAACATAATCCGAATGATGCCAAAGTCTATTTTGCCCGCTCCATCGAATTTTTGCTGATGCAGGACTTTAACAACGCGATTGAAGACCTGAATCACGCCATTAAATTAGATCCCGATTTTATGCTGGCTTATTACAACCGGGCGGTAGTTCGTTACAAGCAGCTAAAGATTAAATTGTCAGAAGAGAATAAAGGAGAATCGGAGCTGGCGGAGACTTTTACGGTTACGAATCTGAAGCAAGCTAAAAAGCCGGTAACAGAGGCGGTGGCTGGCAAATCCAATATTCAGCTTGAATACGATATGATTCTGCATGACTTTGACTATGTTACGGCAAAGCTGCCGAAGTTTATCTGGGCATACTTCAACCGGGCGAATATCAGATGTATGCATAAAGATTACCGTGCGGCCTTGGCCGATTACGATACAGCGATTCGCCTGGAGCCTGATTTTGCAGAAGCCTTTTTCAACCGGGGATTGGTAAATCTTTACCTGAACGAGAATGAAAAGAGTGTGGAAGATTTGAGTAAAGCCGGTGAGTTGGGCATACCGGGTGCTTATAATGTGATTAAACGGATTAAATAACCGGGTAAATTCAGGTGTTGAGAACAAAACCAACCCAACGGATGTTTATTGGAAGTTCCATACAAATCAAAGAATCCGAATTATGAAGAAGTTCCAGAGTGACAGCGAGCTGAAGGAGATTATTTGTAGCCATTTCAGCGAAATCGTATCCAAAGTAGAGATTGAAAAACTTAAATTGACCACTTGTCATGAGGACGTGGTGAAGATAGAACTGAAAATGCAGTACGGTGAAAATCCGGTAGAGATAACGTTAGTACTCAATAGTGATAAGGAGCCGATACCAGTAAAATATCAGGGGAATATGAGCTATACAGCTCTCTCTAAATTTCTGATCGAATTGGGTACGTTGATTCACCGTTTATAAATCAATTATATACAAGACCGGCCGGGTGATTTATTTCATTCGGCCGGTTTTGTTTTGCAGCCTTTCGCGGTCTGCTTTGGGGAGTTTCTTTACCACCTCATCATACGAATGGTCGATCCATCCGGTTAGTTCCGATTCTTTCATTTCTCCATTCAACACGATGGTATTCCACAAGCGTTTGTTCATGTGGTATCCGGCGGTGACACATTCGTATTTCTCCCGTAGTTCGATAGCCAGTTCCGGGTCGCACTTCAGGTTCATGCTGAGCGGGTGCTCATCGATAGTGGTCAGAGCAAACATTTTTCCACATACTTTGAAGACAAGCGTAACATCATCAAAGGGGAAATCTTCGGTTGTTTCGGGTAGCGACAGGCAGTAGTCGCGGAGTTGTTCGATATTCATAAGGATTGAAGGATTGAAGGAATGATGAGCCGGAAATTAGTTTTGTGCATTTTTTCTGGCTGTAGCCATTATCTTTAAGATTTCTGTAGCCTCATTCATTAATGGGGTTAATCGTTCCTTGGGCATAATTTCTGATTCTGTTATTAATTCAAGCCAAAATAAAGTTTCATCAGCTTCTTCAACAACGATTGAGATTTTACTGAAAAACTCTTTTCCTGATCGAGCCCTGCAAGCTGCCCGATAATTAGCTGCAACAGAAGTGGCAGAACGTAGCATTTGTTTGCCCAGAATTTGAGCTTCTCCAGTATTTGGCAATGCCTGAAAAAAATTTAATTGCTCTAAGGGCAAATTGCTTTAGTCTAAATTTCAAAGCTTCCTTGTATTCATTACTTACGCTCATAGATATTGATTGATTGATTGATTGATTGATTGATTGATTGATTGATTGATTGATTGATTGATTGATTGATTGATTGATTGATTGATTGATTGATTGAT
>JAUZOF010000092.1 GCA_030706585.1 Bacteroidota bacterium | reverse complement strand
TCAATCGACATTCAATGAAACCTACAAATATAAGCAATGGAATGTAAATAAGGTAGATTCGAGCATTGGTGGTGACTTCAGCTACTTTACCTTTACGAATTTAAGCACGGCCAAAGTGCCAGACGTATTGAACTATTCTCTGGACAACGATGCAACCGTACAGCAGTGGGATGATACCAAAGGAACAAACCAACAGTGGTACCTGGAATATGCCGGGGATGGATGGTTTTATATCCGCAACCGCCAAAGCGCGAAGTGTCTGATGGTAAAGAGTTCCAGCACTTCACCGGGTGCAGCCATTGTACAATGGGATAAGACCGGTGTAACCAGCCAGCAGTGGCGCTTTGTTCCTGTAGGTGCGCCTATCGAATTTGTAGCGCCTGGTGCTCCGGGCAATTTAGTGGCGACTCCGAACGCAGAATCTATCCGTCTGGACTGGATGGCCAGCGGTGATGCGGATGTTGCCGGCTACAACGTTTACCGTGCTGATTCAGCCGGTGGTGCATATAATACCATTGCCCGTAACGTGAAAACAGTCTCTTTCGTTGATAATACCGCCACCACAGGAGGCCCCTATTACTATAAAGTAAAAGCAGTGGACAACTCGCTGAACCGTTCGGCTTACTCGAATGAAGTTTCGGCAACTGCGACAGGCAGCAATACCCTGATAATGCAACTGCCTTTCAACGGGAATACGCAGGACACGACCATCAACCTCAACCACAGCGCTACCTATGGAACGATCTCTTACGTTCAGGGCAAAATGGGTAAAGCCATTTTCCTGAATGGATCCACTGGCTTTGTTCAGCTTCCGGCTACCATGGCCAACCAGAAAGAGCTGACCATTGCTACCTGGGTTTACTGGAGAAGCGGTGCAGGCTGGCAGCGTATCTTTGACTTCGGTAACGACCAGACTCAATACATGTACCTCACCCCGAATAACGGTTCAGGTCAGATGCGTTTCGGTATCAAGAACGGAGGAACCGAGCAACAACTGAACACAACCTCAATGTCAGTAGGAAAATGGACTCATGTGGCGGTAACCTTAAGCACAACCGGCGCCCGCATTTATGTCAATGGCGTACAGGTAGCAGAATCCAGCGCTATCACCATCAGCCCGCTGGATTTCAAACCGGTATTGAACTACATCGGCCGCAGCCAGTTTTCCGATCCTTTGCTCAATGCTTACATCGACGATTTCAGGGTGTACAACTACGCTTTGTCTGCCAGCGACGTGGCTCAGGTAGTATCGGAAGTTACAAGCGGTGTGAATGATGTCCGTAATAACCGGGAACTCTCTGTATGGCCAGTTCCTGCGAGTGATGTGATCCATGTAAACTACTCTTCGGCAAACGACAATTCAACGCTTTCGGTATTTGATATAAACGGACGATTGATCATGACCAAAGCGATGAATAATACCACCGACACCGAACTGAATGTTTCCAACCTTCCTTCCGGCATCTACACGCTTAAACTGACCAACAGCGAAGAGACTCAGATGAAGAAACTGATTGTCAGACATTGATCAGTTACTCTCTTTATAAATGAAAAAGCTCCTGCTTTTGCCGTTATGGTAAAGCAGGAGCTTTTTGGTTGGGGGTGTTGCCAGAACAAAGGCTGAACCAATTGCTCAATGACCTCTACACCAGACAATAATCAACAAGGGATAACGGGGAGGGTGATGCGGTTTGTAACCGCATTATTATTTTTATACTGCAAATCAGTGGTTAAAAACCGCTGCGCCCGCAAAGTCCTGCCAGTCTAACCAATTATCTCTCGGCAACTGGTTCTTGAGCGTAACGGTGACTTGGACTGAAAACAGTTTCAGTTTCCAAATTGATATTCTTTCAAGCAGTTACAAACTGCTCTTATTTTAGGTCCAAGTTTTGAAAACTTGAACCAAAAGTTACCTCAATGCTTGCGATAAGCGAGGATTATCTATTTAAATAAAGATAATACAAATGGCACACCAAACATCAACATAAACGGAAATATGAATATCAACCAAAATGGAATAATCTTATTGTATTTGCTTCTATCAAACCGTTTTCTCAATTCCATGTAGTCATTCTTGCTGTATTTTCTGTAACGCTTTTCTATAAAATACCATACTATCCAAGTTATTGGAAGTACAACAATCACTAAAGCTTTTCGATCAACTGAATGACCATAATCGTATATATCAAATATGTTATTACTTATTATAACAATGGAAAATAACACCATTATCAAATATAACAAAACAAAACCAATTGACCGTGGCTCTGCATAGTCTTTATGCTTCGTTTTGTACAAGCTGATATAAGAACGGTAAAAAAGATAATCTAATAAACGCATAATATTCAGAGAATTAATTTTTAAAATCATATATTGGACCATATTATTGATCCATCTTCTTAAAAGATCTCCGCTCTAGCGCAAGTTTAGCGAAGCGTAACTCGTGCTGGAAATCTAAACAGCTTGTAACTGTTTTAGAATTCGAAGAATTCTCCAATTATACAAGCTAGCTGCAATGGTTGTTTGTTTATATTGTTTTAGTCTGACAGCTATGTCTTTGTTTTAGGCACGATCCCGATGGTTATCGGGAACGCTATCGCTAAACCTGGGCCTAAAGTTACTTTTCAAACTCGTGGGAAAGAGGTTAATCCCCATAAGCAATCAGGCCACACTGTCGTTTGTCTGCAATGTCAAATAATTGATTTAGTTTTTTCACATCAACGTCATATTGTAACTGTTTTCGCGAAATGGTCTGTCGAATTTGCCTAATTAACGCAGTATCTAACCTGAAGTCTGAATAAAAATCAAATCTTCTATCAATAATCCCTTTGTTTTGTAGGTTGTCAAAAGTTTTATCATCAAGTCCTCCTGCAAATTCCAGTTCTGCTTGTTTTGGGGCATTTGGTTTTGCTTGGTCGTCCTTTATAATATAAAAATCTAGCATTGTCTTTTATTTTTAAGTTTCCGGTCTACCGTCGGGGCGGATTTATATTCCGGCCCCTTAGTTACTATTAGGATTTTCAATCCGGAAACCAACTATTCCGCTATAAAAATAAGCATTTTAGCAAAGCTTCGAATATTCTTTCGGATTTTAAATCCTCATAATACAGGAAAGGCGGATGACACATTCAGTTGCGTGAATACTTAGTATGGCATATCAGAGGTCTTTGTATGATATGTTAGTCGTCTTTGCATGGTATGTCTGAGGTCTTTGTATCTCATGTTTGTGGTCTTTGTATTGCATGTTTGTGGTCTTTTCATCGCATGCTTTCGGTCTTTTCATTGCATGCTTTCGGTCTTTTCATTGCATGCTTTCGGTCTTTTCATCGCATGCTTTCGGTCTTTTCATTGCATGTTAATCCTCTCCGCTTTAACGTCAGGGGTCTTTTCACCTTATGTCAAATATCATTTCCACACATGTCAGTGGTCTTTTCACCATATGTCAGAGGTCTTTTCATTTTTAACTTTCAGACTGTTCAGCGATAGTCTCCGCCTTCCTCGTCAGAAAATCAAAACCACCTTGTCTTACCTTAAGTATAAGAACTCCTTATCTGACGAACATCCACCCAAAATAGCATTTCAATTTCTATAACTTCTGTTTAACGCCCCTCCATAATGCAAAAAGCGGCTCCAGCCCAATGCTGAAACCGCTCTCTAACTCATAACACAACATTCTGAATCAATGACTTCGCTCCATCCGAAGCCCTGACAATATAGACCTCTGTAGTATGAGCATAAACCTAACAGGTTTTCAAAACCGGTTAGGTTTTATCCTACTTCGCAGTCGTAAACGGCGATGCAGGCAATCCTTCCTTGTTGTAGAGGTTCGCTCCTTCGGGATTGTCAGCCCATGCGTAGCGGACTGTCACCGGATTGGGAAGATTTTCATTCCACACGATGACCTTGTTGTTTTCGATTTTGGCTTTTGCCCACACGAACTTGTTGTCGGCTCCGGCGATGGCTAAATAACGGAGCTCCCCTCCCCCTTTGGCCACCAAACCGCTGCCGGTATGGGTAAATGTCAGGATGATTTTATTGCCTTCCACCTTCATGGATTGGTACACCGGACCGGAGGAGACGATTTTCTTATCCCCGTAGGCTACCTTTTGGGCTGCCAGCGCCAAACGCTTGCCTACCTCTTTCTTATTCAGCGGGTGAATGTCGTTCCATTCGCCCAAATCGATGATCACCGCCATGCCGGTTTTCGTCAGGTTGAGCGTCTGACGTTGCGACTCGCGGAGTTGCGCCCAGTTGCTTTCGGACGGTTCGCTTTTCGTCTCCATAAAGTTGGCCAACTGCACATAGAGGAACGGAAAATCCCCTTCTCCCCAGTGGTTGCGCCAGTCACGAATCATCGTCGGGAAGAGTTCGCGGTACTCTTCCGGCTTACCGGTATTGGCCTCTCCCTGATACCAGATAGCGCCTTTGATGCGGGTTTTGAGCAACGGGGCAATCATCGCGTTGTAGAGACCGACCGGTTTCCAGCGGATGAAGGTCATGCCGGGTGTCGGCCCCATCGTTGCGCCCAGCTTGTATTGCCAATCGCCCTTCAGGTTAATCTTTTGCTCGCCAACCGTCAGCTCGTAAGGTTTATCCAACACAAAACCGCCTTTGCCAGAGTTGTTGATAATCCGCACCACGAGGATGTTTTTGCCGGGTTTCAACACATTGGCAGGCACCTTATACCAGCGCGGCGGATATTGGTAGCTGGTCGTCCCCACAAACGCTCCATTGATAAATACCGAATCGGCATCGACAATGCAGCTCAGGTTGAGTTTTGCCGGTTGAGCCGCCTGTTCGGCTGTCAGCTCTATCTCTTTGCGGAACCAAACCACGCCGTTTACCTGCCCCAGCGGAGTTTCCGCCCAGTAACCGGGCACTTTCATCGTTGCCCAGTCAGCAGTATTCAGGTTCGGGTCAAACCAGTTGGCCGAAGGATTCTGATATCCTTCATCTTTCTGCCGCAACAGGCTGTACCAGTCGCGAATCTTCGCCTGTTCCTCCGACTCTATCCGGTTGATAAGCGATTGGTCTTTGAATCGTTGCGCCTCGGTGTAATATTCGGGAAAAGCCTTCAGCGTCTCTTCGCTCACCCACGCCTGTGCGGGCGATCCTCCCAGACTGCTGTTGATGAGTCCCACCGGCACATGATATTTTGCATAAATCTCTTTGGCAAAGAAATAGGCCGCCGCGGAAAAATTCAGCACATTATCGGGATTTGCCGCCTTCCATTCACCCGATTGGAGGTCCTCCTGCGGTGTGTTGAAATCGTACCGCTGCGGCACCGTAAAGAACCGGATGGCCGGATTGGCAGCCTTGGCAATTTCCTGTTCGTAAAGCGGTCTCACCCTGTACATCGGCAGCTCCATGTTGGACTGGCCGGAAGCCACCCACACATCGCCTACCCAGATATCTTTCAGGGTTATCTCGTTGGCACCCTTCAGCGTCATGGTATATGGACCGCCCGCATTCATTTTGGGAAGCGTTATTGCCCATTTGCCATCGGCACTGGTCGTGGTTTCGTATCTCTTTTGGTTAAATGCGACCTGCACCTTTTCATTCGGAGAGGCCCACCCCCATATTTTCAGTGCTGTATTGCGTTGTAACATCATTCCGTTGCCTATCAGTTTCGGTAATCTGATTTGGGCAAACGACAGGATGGTTGTGCCGGCTAATAGCAGGCAGAGGGTGATGAGTTTTCGTTGGTTTTTCATTGTCATTATTCTTTTGCAAAAGATGAATTTGTAGTTAAGCGTATGGTCTTGTTAGAAACCTAACAGGTTTTGAAAACCTGTTAGGTTTAGCAACCATCCTTCCTAATCAAGGTAATCAGTTATTTTATAAACGCCTGAATGCCGGACACCAAAAACATTGTATTGGGCCGGCATCCTGACAAGGACTAATACTAAACTAACAGATTTTATTTTGATTGAATGTTATCACACTCCACTATATGCGGAGAAACCGCCATCCACCGGCAAAACCACTCCGGTAATAAAGCTGGCAGCATCGCTACACAGGAACTGAATCGCTCCGTTCAGCTCATTGATATCCCCGAAACGGTTCATCGGCGTTTTGGCCAATACCTTTTTACTGCGGTCAGTCAGTGAACCATCCGGATTCAACAATACCGCACGGTTTTGGTCGCCGATGAAGAAGCCCGGTGCCAATGCATTTACGCGCACTTTATCTCCGTATTTCATCGCAAACTCCATTGCCAGCCATTGAGTGAAGTTGCTGATTCCGGATTTCGCCACCGAATAGCCCGGTACGCGGGTAATCGCGCTGATTGCCGCCATCGAAGACATGTTGATGATGCTTCCTTCACCCTGGTCAGCCATTACTTTTCCAAAAACAATGCTTGGGTAAACGGTTCCGTTCAGGTTTAAGTTGGTTACTTTCTCCCAATCGGAGATCTTCATATCAAAAATATGCTGATCGGGATTCAACGTTGCTCCGGGCAAGTTACCACCGGCTATATTCAACAAGATATCAATGCGACCCCATTTTTCCACAATCAGTTTGGCGGTATTTTCGAGACTTTCGATGTCGAGTACGTTGCCCACGAAACCGATTACATCTCCACCCAACTCTTTCAACTCAGCAACTCTTGCATCCAGTTGCTCCTGACGCAGGTCAAGCGCTACGACTTTGGCACCTGCTTTTACAAAACTACGGGCAACACTTCCGCCCAATACACCACCGGCTCCGGTGATTACCGCCACCTTGCCGGCAATGCTAAACATTTCGTTCATAGTATTTCGATTACTCGTTTATTATTTTGACAAATCATCATTTACTACAGCCATCATGCCTTCCACCTGTGCCAATGCCAGCATACGTCCGTGGAAGGAATAGCCGGGATTGTAGCCTTTATCGGCATCGTCCAGCATCAGGCGACCGTGGTCCACACGCATCGGCAGGGCAGGATTCTCTTTTTCGAAAATGCGAATCAGGTCGATTAAACGACCGCGACCTTCGAGGTGGGAGGATTCGATAAAGTTGCCGTTTTCCATCACGTTTGTACTGCGCAGGTGAACGAAGTGAGTACGTTTGGCATATTTGGCAGCCAATGCCGGAACATCGTTGTGGATTCCCGCGCTTAACGAACCGGCACAGAAGGTCAATCCGTTGTGAGGATTATCCACAGCATGGAGGAACCAGTCGATATCATTTTCGCAGGTCACGATGCGGGGCAATCCCAATACCTGGAAGGGAGGGTCATCGGGGTGTACGCACATGTTCACGCCAAACTCTTCACACACCGGCATAACGGCAGCCAGGAAGTAGCGCATATTTTCGCGCAACCGATCGCGGTCAATCCCTTCGTACTGTTTCAGCAAACGACGGAAAATCGCTACCGGGTTCTGATCGCCTTCTTTGATATTTCCGTTTACAAAACCCTGAGTCTTTACGATAATGGTATCGACCAAATCGTCCTTCTCGGCTTCGGTGATGACTTTATCGAGTTCGGCAACCTTGGCCAATTCTTCAGCTGTATAATCCTGTTCTGCACCTTCGCGTTGCAAAATGCGGGTATCGAAATAGGCAAATCGTATTTTATCGAAATAGAGCGATGAAGTACCGTCAGCCCACGGATGTGCCAGGTCTGTACGAATCCAGTCAATCACCGGCATAAAGTTGTAACAAACGGTTTTCACACCGCATTTACACAAATTAGCCAGACTCACTTTGTAGTTTTCAATCAGCTGGTCACGTTCAGGACCTGCATATTTAATCGCTTCACTTACCGGCAAGCTTTCCACTACCGACCAGCGAAGGCCAAAGGATTCGATGTAACTCTTCAGATCCTCAATGGCTTCTACCGTCCAGATTTCACCATTGGGAATATCGTGCAGGGCAGTTACGATGCCTTCCACTCCGATTTGTCTGAGCATCGAAAGCGTAATCTTATCTTTCTTGCCAAACCATCGCCATGTTTTTTCCATAGATAATATTATTGTATTGTTAATTCGATTGTTCTTTGCGTCTTTGTGGTGGGTTTGGGAAAGGACAGAGGCAACTTGCTCACCTCTGCCTTTCCGCTACCACACAACCATCACCACTTGACTATTATTTTGACAACAGACATGTCCTCACGGACACAAGATTTTTATATTTTATCAGACGACCGCCCCTAATGGTTAGGCCGTTAAATTCTTTTGTTTTGTTCAATCCGGCAAGCGGCTTTGAGCCGCTGCCCGGTGTGCGGTGCTTTAGATGCAATATCCTAATTATGATGCTTCAGATTCAGCTTAATCTTCATCAGCTCATCCAGGTCATGTACCGGACGTTCGATGTCGTAAGGAATCGGACGCTTTGAGAACTGCTGAAAATAGAGCAGACAGGCATCTTTCCACCACACCGCATCGCGCGACTGAATGCGCAGTTTGGATTGTATCTGGCTGAATCGTTCTTTGTCTACATATTTCTCCATCTGGTCCCAGACGGTTTGGTAATGACGCACCTGCTTTACACCCGAGTCATATTTGTAGCAAAGCTCATTCCACAGAGTGTTTCCACTTTTCATCTTATAATCCCAAGGCACATGATGAAACCAGAGCAGGTACTTCTCCGGACAAGTCGAAAGGTTATTATATTCCTCTTTCAAAGGAGAATAATATTGCGAAACAGCATCGCTTCCCTGCGTAGTGCGGTCAAAGCCCAACCCGATGCTATCAGCTTTGTGATAATAGCGGGGCAACCAATCCTCACGCGCCCCTGGCACTTCACACCATGGCTCCGGTCCGTAGTGGTGTTCCCAGGCAAATATGTGATGCAGCCCGAGTGGCATCATGTAGCTGACCACCGTTTCGTGTGAGGTCGTCATTATTTCTTTTACCGGATTGACAAAAGCCGGATCTCCGGTAAAAGTCATCTTGATCCATTCGTCGGCAATGTCGGATGCGGTCAGATTATTGTTCCATGCCATACGTCCGAATGCGTACCAGTTAGCCTGCGCAAAGGTGTATCCGCACCAGTTGGCATCCTCACCGATATTGGCAACGCCGGCAATGGCCGTAACCGGTTGTTTAAACAATGTACCGTCGGTTACTTTGGCAATTGTCGAACCTTTTCCTTTGCAATAGGTATCGCTTTGCAAAAACTCCTGCCACAACGATGCAAGGAAAACCAGGTGATTGGAAAATCCGAGATACTCCTGCGTGATTTGCCATTCGGGCATCAGGGGCGTTTTCTTCATCGCTCCGAAAAGCGGACTAAATGCTTCCCTTGGCTGGAAGTCAATCGGACCGTTTTTCACCTGAATAATCACATTGTCCCTGAACTTGCCATCCAGCGGTTGGAACTCCTTGTAGGCCAATTTTGCCCGTTCGTCTTTTCCCGGGGAATAGACGAACGCCCGCCACATCACGATTCCTTTGTGAGGTTTGAGAGCATCGGCCAGCATATTGGCTCCGTCAGCATGCGTGCGACCGTAGTCCTGAGGACCGGGAAGCCCTTCGGAATTGGCTTTTACTAAAAATCCCCCGAAGTCTGGAATCAGTTTGTAGATCTCATCCGCTTTATCCTTCCACCATTTCCGTACTGCGGGTTTTAACGGATCGGAATCCGGCAAACCTCCCAGTTTGGCAGGAGAAGAAAAGTTGATAGAAAGATAGACCTTGATGTTGTAGGGACGCAGCGCTCCTGCAATCGCTTTCACCTTTTGAAGATTCGCAGTCGAGAGCATCTCAGGTGAAGCATTTACGTTATTGAGCACCGAACCATTAATTCCGATGGAAGCATTGGCTCGAGCATATTCGGTATATTTTGGAGACACTTTTCCCGGTAGTTCATCCCATTTCCAGATGGAATGTCCGGCATATCCACGCTCTACCGTTCCATCCAGATTGTCCCAATGATTAAGCACGCGGACATTGTAGGATGGCTTTTCAGAGATATTCAACTCCTCATTCGCCTTGCCGGTTTGGATCAGCCTCAACAGGTGAAAAGCACCATAAAGAAGACCCTTATCCGATTCTGAAGCGATAACTGTTATCTGCTTTCCATCCAGCTGTACCGTTTTGATAATATACCCTTCCGGGCCTGACTGCTTCAGCGAAGTTGACAAGCCCAGACATGCAATTATCTTATTCCCGGATGTTGCAAAAAGCAGGGTTTTATTTTCCAACTGAGAAGTGACCTCCGGCAAACGTCCGGTCATGGCTGAAATTGCACGTCTATACTCTTTTACGGCCAACAACGAAGTATCTCCGGCAACTTTTGTCAGTGGCATAGCAGCTAACTTTGTCGCCGCAAAACGCAGCCACAACTGAAGACCGTCTTCAGCAAACGAGTTAAGTACCGATATGCAGGCAATCAACCCAACTCCTATATATTTTTTCATTCAGGTAAATTCAAAAATTATTGATTGCCACCACCTTCAATGGTTTTAATCGTTCCATCTTCATTGTACTCCAGTTCCACAACTTTCAGGCTGCGGAGCCAGGTTCTACCTCCCGATGGCACGCTATCATGGTGAAACAGATACCATTTACCTTTGAATTCTGCAATACAATGGTGAGTAGTCCATCCCACAACCGGAGTCAGAATAACTCCCTGATAAGTAAACGGACCATAAGGATTGTCTCCAACAGCATAGCAAAGCAAATGCGTATCACCAGTCGAGTATGAGAAGTAATATTTTCCATTGTGTTTATGCATCCAAGAAGCTTCGAAGAAACGACGTTCATGGTCACCGGCTTTCAACGGTTCTCCGTTTTCATCAAGAATGGTGATCGGTTTTGGCTCTTCAGCAAATCCGAGCATATCATCACTCAGTTTTACAACCCGCGATGGCAATGCCGGTTCATTATCTGCCGGCTCATGACCACATTCGATGGCCTTGTTGTCGCGATAGCGCTGTAACTGTCCACCCCACAAACCACCGAAATACATATAGTGATTTCCGTCTTCTTCAAAAACGCAAGGGTCAATCGAATAACTTCCCTTGATCGGGTCAGACTCAGGAACAAACGGACCTTCCGGACGATCACTGACTGCTACCCCAATGTGGAAAACGTCGTTCTTATCTTTCAGGGGAAAATAGACATAATATTTGCCGTCCTTGTATGCCGCATCACAATCCCACAACTGACGACCCGCCCACGGGATGTCTTTTACATCCAACGCTACGCCGTGATCAGTAACTTCGCCATTGATGTCCTCCATTGAAAAGACATGATAATCACGCATATCAAAATGGTCTCCATTATCAATCACATCTTCAGCCCCTGCATCTAATACAATCTCCAGTAGGGCATCCTCCTTTATCTTTTTAGAATCGACCAAAAACTGTCCCTTGCGTTGAAAATTAT
>JAUZOF010000091.1 GCA_030706585.1 Bacteroidota bacterium | reverse complement strand
GTCATATCGGATGAGGCTTTGTATGTGAAAAACGCTCCGATTGTCAAACTTATATTGGCTATCCTGAATTACCTGCGTAAACCAACAGATGAGAATCTGAAACGCATGGCATTGATGGAATATGCCATCTGGATGAATCCGGGAATAGATGCCGCCGATGACTTTTTTAAAAATAACGGAGGTGAGGCTGATTTTCCACAGGAGGTTAAAGCAGAACTGAAAGAGGTAGTTGGATTGCCATTATATGAAATGTGTGAGCGCCTCGTGGCCTTGTTCATGCAATCAGGAAATGATTCGGATAATGTCTTTTTGCAAGCCTTTCAGGATATGGTGCTTGATTTCAGCGGACGAAAATCGGCAGACCTGATTGCTTTTCTCGATTGGTGGCAGGAGAGTGGCGTAAAGAAGACTATCTCTATGCCCGATTCGCAGGATGCCATTCGCATCATGACCATTCATAAATCAAAAGGATTAGGGTTTAAAGCGGTTTTGATTCCATTCTGTGACTGGGATATTGACCAAAAACCTAACAATATATTATGGTGTGAGCCCAAAGTAGCTCCGTTTGATGAAATTCCGTTATTGCCGATTCCGTATAATAAATCGCTGGCCGATTCTATCTTTGCCTTCGAATATTTTGAAGAGAAAATTCATTCTTATATTGATAACCTGAATGTTGCCTATGTAGCCTTTACCCGGGCTAAAGAGGAGATGGTCGCTTTTTGTCCCAAATCGGAAAAAGAGGAGACCAAACGATTGGGCGGTGTGCTCCATTTCTGTATAAATCACTCTTCTGAATACATGATGGAAGATGATTCGGAACGGGAGTTTATTTCCCTCAATTCAAATTATTCGGAAGAGCAATTGGCTTATGAGGATGGTGTGGAATGGAAGCCCCAGATCAAGAGGGAAACCAAATCCGGTGAGCAGAAAATGGCCAACTATCGCTCCGTGAATCCCGATGGGCGGTTGCAGCTACGTTTGAGAAACCGGGATTTCTTTGCCGGAACGGAAGAGCGTCGTTATGGTAATCTGATGCACGATATCCTGAGCCGCATTGTGGTGATAGATGATGTGGAGGATGCAGTGCAGGAACTTGTGTTTGCCGGAGAGATTACAACAGAAAAGGGAGCTGAGATTACAGCGCATCTGTATGACCTACTGGATAATCCGGAAATTGCACCCTGGTTTTCGCCGGAAGCAACGGTGAAAAACGAAGTGCAAATCTTACAACCCGATGGGGCTTTTTACCGGCCTGACCGCGTAGTTGTTAATGGTAACCAGGTGATTGTGGTTGATTTTAAATTCGGAACGCGAAAAGATAAAAAATACCACAAGCAGGTGTCGCGTTACATGTCGTTAATCAGCCAGATGAAATACGAAAGCGTAAAGGGATATCTCTGGTTTGTGGAGTTGGGAGAGGTCGAAGAGGTGTGAAATAACAAATCCAAAGCCTGTGGACTTTGGATTTGTTATTTCTGAAAAGGAATTAGCCGTGATAAAATTCTTCATTTCGATGCCACTTCAGTGCGCCTGAGGGACAGGCTTCTACCTGTTTAATGATTTCGGCGGTAGTGGCTCCTTGCGGATTAATCCAAGGTGAATTCCCATTATTGAAAACGGATGGAAGGCCGTTCAGACACATTCCGGAGTGAACGCAGAGGCTGGGTTGCCACACAACGGTAATTTCTCCGTTTGAGTAATACTTTTTCATGTTCATGGTTTGAGATTTTGGGATTAACAACAGTGCATATCTGTTACTACAACAAAACAAACGATGAAAAAGTAGGAAGGAAAATCAACTTTTTTTGATGGGATAGACTAAAAACAGCATTTTTAGTGAACAAAAAAGCCGGTTGTGATTCACAACCGGCTTTTGCATATATAATTCAGGGATGAATTATTTTACTTTAGCGTAGCCATATACTGCGCGAGCGCCCAATTCTTCTTCGATGCGAAGCAATTGGTTGTATTTAGCCATACGGTCAGAACGGCTCAAAGAACCGGTTTTGATTTGACCAGAGTTTGTAGCTACAGCGATGTCAGCGATAGTAGCATCTTCAGTTTCACCTGAACGGTGAGAAGTTACTGAAGTGTAACCAGCACGGTGAGCCATTTCGATAGCGTCCAAAGTTTCAGTCAAAGTACCGATTTGGTTAACTTTGATCAGGATTGAGTTAGCAGCGCCAAGTTCGATACCTTTTTTCAGGTATTCAACGTTAGTTACGAACAAGTCGTCACCAACCAACTGACATTTGTCACCCAATTTCTGAGTCAATGCAACCCATCCGTCCCAGTCGTTTTCACACATACCGTCTTCGATAGAGTCGATAGGGAATTTTTCAACCAAAGAAGCAAGGAATGCTACTTGCTCAGCAGAAGTACGTTTTGCACCTTCAGCGCCTTCGAATTTAGCATAGTTGTAGATGCCGTCTTTGTAGAACTCAGAAGAAGCACAGTCAAGAGCGATAGATACATCACCGCCATCTTCTTTACGACCTGGTTTGTAACCAGCGTTTTTGATAGCCAGGATGATGCTGTTCAATGCATCTTCAGTACCGTCCAATGCAGGAGCGAAACCACCTTCGTCACCTACAGCAGTGCTCAGGTTACGGTCGTGAAGTACTTTTTTCAATGAGTGGAATACCTCAGCACCCATACGAAGACCTTCACGGAATGATTTAGCACCTACAGGGCGAATCATGAATTCCTGGAATGCGATAGGAGCATCAGAGTGAGAACCACCGTTGATGATGTTCATCATAGGAACCGGAAGAACTACAGTGTTAGTTCCGCCGATGTAACGGTACAATGGGATATCGAGGTAGTTAGCAGCCGCTTTAGCAACAGCCAAAGAAACACCTAACAATGCGTTAGCACCTAAGTTAGATTTAGTTTTGGTACCGTCAAGATCGAGCAATTTAGCGTCGATGTCAGTTTGTTGCAAAGCGCTCATACCAGCCAATGCAGGTGCGATTACAGTGTTGATATTTTCAACAGCTTTCAAAACACCTTTACCTAAGTAACGTTTTTTGTCACCGTCACGAAGTTCAAGAGCTTCGTTTTCACCGGTAGAAGCACCTGAAGGTACACCAGCACGGCCAACGATACCTGATTCCAAAATAACATCAACTTCTACGGTTGGGTTACCGCGAGAGTCCAAAATTTCACGTCCAACGATTTTTGCGATTTTCATAATTGTATAATTGATTAATGAAATAAAAACCAAGTGTTTTGAGGGCAAAAACGGATGCCCGGAATGAATCTAATACCCTGAAAAATCAATATGAAACAAATTTGAAAAGAGTGTTTACAAATTGCTCCTGATTTTCACATTTCAAAGATAGACATTATTCTTTTTTGCGTCCAATTCATTTATAGTACGAGGCTGTAGTTTAATGGATTTTAACCTCAGATTTGGTCAAATGCAATGTCTAAGTAGCAATTTTCAATACTTGTATTTATTCACTCCCGTACCATTCTGCAAAAGCCAGTTAAGGTTGCATGGGGTTCAATAGAGATGGTTGCCATTTGTACATCCCCGTTGATTTGGGCCGATTCGGTGAGGATTAAGAGTTTCTTAACAAGAGCATTGCCATTCAGTGTTCCCGAGATTTCCGCATTTTCACAAATTATATCTCCGGTCACCACACCTTTGGGACCGATAATGATTTTATTCCCGGAGGTGACATTCCCCGTGATTTCCCCGTCAATCCGGATATCCGTTGAGGTGATCAGGTCACCTGTGATCTTTGTGTCCTGGGCGATGGTATTGTGTGAGCTGCCTGTGGAAATATTCTCTTTTGACATGACAAAACAAGTGGCTAAAGCGGTTATATTTTGTGATTTGCGTAAATTTGCAGGCAAAAATACGAATATTTTGTTGATTGACTGAGTTTTGTCTCTGTAAGAAGCTGTAAACTGACAGTTTAGGTTCAACTACGGAAAAGACAGAGCCGGTTCGTAAATGCTTTTCAAATTAAATCCCGAAATAATTCCCGATGAAAACATCCATTCAAATAGATAATATCCGCTTTTATTCCTATCACGGGGTGATGGAGCAGGAGCAAGTTGTAGGCAACCATTTTTCCGTTTCGATTCTGCTCGAAGCCGATGTGGAGAAAGCGACCGCGACGGATGAGCTGGACGAAACCATTTCTTATGCAGATGTGTGTGACGTGGTGAAAGAAGAAATGGAAGTTCCTTCGAAATTGCTGGAGCATGTTGCCGGTAGGATTTACCGCAGGTTGCGTTCTTCGTTTCCTAAAATAACGACTTTGGAGGTAAAAGTCTATAAACTGAATCCTCCCGGATGTGGTGAAGCGGAACGTGCCGGAGTGATTCTACGCGATTAATCATTTTCATACCGTTCAACGCAGCTATTACAAGGTATTTTAAGAGTAATTCTGCGTTAATTTTCCCCAAAAGAAGTAGCTTTGCAGCCTAATTCAGTATAGCAAAGCTTAATGACACAACAGACAAAATATATTCTGCTTTCGTTATTCCTCCTTCTTTTACTTTCCACACAAGCGCAGAAAGCAATCGGGCCTTTGTCGCAGAAGCCGGAGCAGCCCGCTGCACCGAAGATGACAACGGATTCTGTTGCATTGCCAAAAGCTGATTCAGCCAAAACCGTAAACCTCAAAGATTCACTCAAAGCCAAAAAATCGAAGAAGGCTCTCGATGCCACTGTTCAGTATCAGGCGACTGACTCTGTCGTGTTTATGGGAACCAATTATGCCAAAATGTACGGTGATAGTAAGGTAAACTATAAAGAGATTGAGCTGAAAGCTGACTATATCCAGATGAATATGGACAGCAGCATTGTCTATGCGCAGGGACGGAAGGATACTGCCGGAAAGATGGTTGGAGAACCGATTTTCAAAGAAAAAAGCAACGAGTACAACTCGAAGACGATGCGCTATAACTTCAAAACGAAGAAGGGATATATAACCAGTGTCGTTACTCAGCAGGGTGAAGGTTACGTAGTGGGGGGCAAAACCAAAAAGACAGAAGGTGATGATCTTTTCATGACTGACTGTAAATACACCACCTGTGACGAACATGACCATCCGCACTTCTATTTCCAGTTGACAAAAGCGAAAGTACGTCCGAAGAGGAATGTAGTGACCGGTCCGGCTTATTTGGTATTGGAAGATGTGCCGCTGCCGTTGGCTATACCGTTTGGATTTTTTCCGTTTACAGAAAAATATTCGTCAGGAATTTTGATGCCATCTTATGGTGAGGAGCTTACCCGTGGATTCTACCTGAAAGATGGTGGATATTATTTTGCCATAAATGATTACGCTGATATGGCGGTCAGAGGGGAAATTTATACCAAAGGCTCCTGGGGACTGAGCTCAACCTCGACTTACACGAAAAAATACAGATTCAGCGGGAACTTTAATGCTTCCTACCGGATGACTGTTACTGGTGAGAAGGGACAATCAGACTATAACAAATCGAAAGACTTCAGCCTGACCTGGTCTCATTCGCAGGATGCAAAGGCCAATCCTAACATGACCTTTTCGGCCAGTGTGAACTTTGCGACTTCGAGTTATGCCCGTCATGACCTTTCCAGCTACTACAATGCCCAGGCATTTACCCAAAACAATAAAAGTTCGAGTGTGAACCTTTCCTGGCGTAATCCGCGCTTTCCATTGACGTTCAATACTTCGATGAATATCAACCAGCGTTCGAGCGACTCGTCCATTTCGGTTTCGTTACCCAACCTTTCGATTGCCACCAGTAACCGCATTTATCCTTTTAAAAGAAAGGAGATGATAGGTAAGGAGCGCTGGTACGAAAAAATCGGCTTGACCTATTCCGGACAGTTGGCCAACAGTATCGATACCAAGGAAGACAAGTTCTTTCAATCGAATCTGATTAAAGACTGGCGAAACGGGATGCAACACTCCATTCCGGTTTCAGCAACCTTCAACCTGCTGAAATATATAAACGTGACCCCGTCATTCAACTACCGGGAAAGCTGGTTTACCAATCGGATCATGAGGTCATGGGATGAGATGAATAATAAAGAGCTGAAAGATACCATCTGGGGATTCAACCGGATGTACAATTACAGTACCAGCGTGAGTGCATCGACAAAGCTTTATGGTTTTTATACTCCGATGCCTTTCTTGTTTGGTCATAAGATACAGGTAATTCGCCATGTCTTTACTCCGAGCCTTTCGTTTAATTACTCTCCGGATTTCCAGAACAACCGTAGCTTCTGGACCAGTTATTATAATTCGCAGACAAAGGCTAATGTCTATTATTCTCCTTATAAGGAAGGGCTGTATTATTCGGCACCCGGAACAACAAACGGATCGGTTTCATTTAACATGACCAATAACCTGGAGATGAAAGTCCGTTCAAACCGCGACTCCAGCGGTGTAAAAAAGATCAGTCTGATTGATAACTTTACCACCGGTATCAGTTATAACCTGGCTGCTGACTCCATGAACTGGAGCGATGTCAATGCCAGCATCCGGATGAAACTGACCAAAGGATTTTCACTGAATCTGAGTGGAGCTTTTGATACCTATACCTATAAACTGGATAAAAACGGCAATCCGGTGAGAGTCAACGAGACCCGTTGGGAAAAATACCATTCATTCGGATTAGGCCGCCTGATGAGCACCGGAACCTCATTTTCCTATACCTTAAATAATGAGACTTTCAAGAAGCTTTTCGGAGGAAAAGAGGAGGGTAAAGACAAGGATGGGAAAAAAGATAAGAAACCAGAAGCTCAGCCCGATCAAAATCCCGAGACTGGTAATTTAGCCGGAGATCGTGATCCCAATAAGAAAAAAGAGGAGAAACCTGCTGCCTCCTTCGATAAAGACGGATATATGTTGTGGAGCGTGCCCTGGAGTCTCTCTTTCAATTACTCCATGCGCTACGGATATAGTACCTTCAATAAGGAGAAACTGGAATATAATCACAAGATTACCCATAACTTGGGCTTTTCCGGAAACATAACACTTACTCCCGGTTGGGTCTTTAATATGTCGAGCAGTTACGACTTTGATACACATAAGATTTCCTATACCAACATCAACTTCTCCCGTGACCTGCACTGTTGGCAAGCGACTGCCGGGGTAGTTCCCTTTGGCGCTTACCGGAGTTTCAATGTTACCATCAGTGTGAAGTCATCACTACTGAAAGACGTGAAGTATGATAAACGCGGAAACTCGTACGACGCTATTCCGTGGTATTGATGTAAATCTCTGAAAATACCGGAGCCGGTAGATTTTATCCAAACAGAATGGAAAAATCTACCGGTTTTGTTTTGTCTTCAAGGATGGGCACTTCCACCAATTTCGCTTCCGGGTAATATTTACCTAACTGTTCCCGAAAAACAGATATCGTATCTTCTGTAATTACCGGATTGGAAGCTCCGAAATGGTTAAATACCATTCCAACCACATTTATCCCACGGTGTTTGCAGGCATCCAGCGAAAGCAGGGTGTGATTGATGCTACCCAGTTTACTGCTGGTCACCAGAATCACCGGATAATTGCAATCTTTCAGGTAATCAATCAGCAATACCTCTTCATTCAGTGGCACCATCAGGCCACCGACACCTTCCACCAATACACATTCGCAACGTTTAGTCAGTTCGGTTGTCGCAGCTATCAGTTTGGCGGGATCGATTCTTGTCTGTTCCAGTTTTGCTGCCAGATGAGGAGAACAGGGTACAGGAAAAACATACGGGCAAGTCAATCCTTCCTGGTCTTCAGGAAATGTTTCTACGCCCATCATTTTCCGATGAACCAGGATATCTTCCGATAGATTGATACATCCGGTCTGTGAAAGTTTTTGGGTGATAATGTTTATCCCTTTATCGTGTAAATATTTTGCTCTTGCACCGGTGATAATGGTTTTACCGGCATCGGTATCTATGCCGGTGATGAAGTAGGTTCTTTTTAACGTAGTCATAGGTAGTTATTGGAGTTAGAGTGATTTTCGACAAACAAAATAATAGACCTGCCAGGTCAATGTCACCTTTCCATTTTCAGAAAAACGTAGTCGGTAATTATGATCAAAATCCTGCAGTTTCTTTTTATTCCAGGCAAATGAACTGTCTGTTGCCGTCACGCCGGTTTGCTGCAAATGCCTCAGTACCTCACACGGCGAATTGAAATGCCGGATATGTGTCTCTTCAAATGCTTCCCTGATCTCAAAGTGCTCACCAAGCATTTTCTTTAGTTGTAACATATCCGGATACGGAAGTCCGGTTCCAATCAGCGAACGGATTTCCTGAAAATTGGAAGGGCCATACGTGTTGAAAATAAAGAAGCCTCCCGGCAACAATGCCTCATTTACCTTCTTGAAAAATCGGGGTAAATCTGTCATCCATTGAATGGCGGAAGCAGACATGATACAGTCAACTGCTGAAGGAAATACTATCTGTTCTGCATCACCGGGAATAAATCGTAACGCTGTCTGCTCCTTCACCTCTTCTGATAAGCCGATGTAATGCAAAGCCAGCTCATCCACCAGATCATTCATCCAAAGTTCTTTTACCGTGACCTGTTTTACCAGTTCTCGCGTTAGGAACCCCGTTCCGCAACCGATCTCTAGCAATGAGTCACACGAAGTGGGCAGGTACTCTCCGGCCTTTAGAGCGAGAGTACCTGCAATAAGCTTCTGCACATCAGCTTGCTGTTCGTAGGTATTAAGGCTTTTGGCAAAGCGGGATTTTATGAGTTGTTTGTTCATTTATTATTTGGATATTTGACACACGGATGACACGGACTTAGACGGATTTTCACAGATTAGGAAAAATCCGTGTTGCAAAGCATCCGTGTGCTATACAATCACCATCCAATCCTTCATTTCAAAGAACGGATAATGCGGCATCTCCATTTCTACGATTTCAGTACGACTTTTCCAGTAACGCAATTGATTCTCCACAGGAAAAATCGCATCGTTTTTTCCGATAATCGCTTTATCCCATTTCAATTTACCGGTTGTATTTGCATGAAAATCAAAAGCCAGAATGGCTGCCAATTCCTCTTTTTGTTCCGCTAAATCCCTTTTCGGGGCAATGTCAGAAAACGTCTTGAATGCTGCTGCATTTCCCACCATCCGCCGTTGGAATTTCTGCATCGTTTGCGGATTGAGGTTGTCGTATGTTCCCTGAAAGATGGCACGGGGAATTCCAGTTTCATCATGTACGGTCGTTGGCGTTCCGTTAATGGCAATGGCTCTGGTTATTGGTAAATTGCTATCTGCGAGAACCTGCTCTACCGCCCATACCCCGGTGGACCAACCCACCAGAATTACTTCATCGTACAATTGCCATTTCTCCAAATCATTCGTTTCTAACGAACGGTAATCAAAGCAGGTGCAGACATCCGCATCGTGTGACTCAATATGAGTAGTCGGATTTTCATCCATGGCCCAACCGCTGAAAAAGAGGATCAGCTTGCGCTGACCGTTTATTTGCCAATGTGTTTGCATAATATTTCCGAGAATTGATGGATTTGCTCGTTAGAGATAGCGGCAGTCAGGGAAATGCGCAAGCGCTCTGTTCCTGCTGGAACGGTCGGGGGGCGAATGGGCAGCACAAAGAAGCCCTGTTCGCACAGATATTTCGAGAGTTGAAGCGTTTTGCTCATATCCCGAATGATGATGGGCACAATGTTACTCTCTCCGGCAGTTTCCAATCCGTAAGCGAGAATCGTTTTCCGCAATGCGTTTGATATTTCGGATAAATGGGTGCGTTCTTTTTTCATTGAGGCAAGCCGTTGCATCACGAAGTTCGTCCACTTTACCGACCAGGGCGGCAAGCCCGTAGTAAAAATCAACGTCCGCATCGTGTTCACCAGATACTCTTTGAGAATCTGATTGCAGGCTACGAAAGCTCCCTGCGAAGCAATGGCTTTGCCGAAAGTGCCCACCAGCAAATCGATTTTACCCAACAGACCAAACTCTTCAATGCAGCCCAATCCGGTTTCGCCACGAACGCCTAAAGCATGAGCTTCGTCAACATACAACAAAGCATTGTAATGTTCTTTGATTTCTACTAACCGCTGCAAATCTGCCAAATCTCCGTCCATGCTGAAAATGGATTCGGTCACGATGAAAACGTGTTCGTATTCATTCCGTTCCTTCGCCAGAATCTTTTCCAACCGATCCAAATCGTTGTGAGGAAAACGGATGCATTTGGCTGATGACAATCGTATGCCGTCGATGATGCTGGCGTGTACCAGTTTGTCAGCCAGGATCAGATCTTTGCTTCCGGCTAATGCGGGCAGAATCCCCATATTGGCATGGTAGCCGCTGTTGAAAACCAATGCCGCTTCGGTTTTGTATAGCGAAGCCAGCGTCTCTTCCAGTTCCTGGTAAGCGGAGTGATTGCCGGTTAGCAAGCGCGACGAACAGGCGCTACCGGGAAAGAATCCGTTTTCGGATTCTGCTTCCGTTTGCAGGAATTCCTGCCATAGTGTTTGGTCGGCTCCCAACCCGAGGTAGTCGTTGGAGGAGAGATTGACCATATCTTTCCCCTGAAACATGATGTGCTCGTCGTGCAATGTAATGTCGCGTAATTGGCGCAGGTTGCCTGATTCGCGAAGGGATTCCAGGTGTTGTTTGTATTTTTCCATATGTTGTATTGGTAGAGACGCACGGCCGTGCGTCTTTACGTTGATAACGGTTACAATGGCGCAATCACGTTCAATAACCCGCCGGTCAATTCCGATAATTCTTCATCCGAAATAATATACGGCGGCATGATATAGACCAGTTTGCCAAATGGGCGTACCCAGATGCCCTGTTCCACAAAGGCTGCCTGCATACGGGCCATGTTCACCGGTTCTTTCATCTCGACCACGCCGATGGCACCCAGCACACGCACATCAGCTACATTGTCAAATGCCATTGCAGGAGCCAGTTCGCGTTGCATTTGCGCTTCGAGGCGTCGGATATTTTGTTGCCAATCGCTATTTATCAGCAAATCGAACGAGGCATTCGCCGCAGCGCAGGCCAGCGGATTTCCCATGAAGGTAGGTCCGTGCATAAAGACACCCGCTTCACCCCCCGAGATGGTCAGTGCCACTTCTTCGCTAGCCAGCGTGGCGGCAAAACTCATATATCCGCCGGTAATAGCTTTGCCGATGGTCATGATATCGGGATGCACATTGGCATGATGACAGGCGAAAAGCTTGCCGGTACGGCCGAATCCGGTAGCGATTTCATCAAATATTAGGAGGATATCCAGCTCTTTGCATAGGTTCGAAAGTTCCACGAGGTATTGCGGATGGTAGAAACGCATCCCTCCGGCGCCCTGTACAATCGGTTCGAGGATCACGGCGGCAAT
>JAUZOF010000090.1 GCA_030706585.1 Bacteroidota bacterium | reverse complement strand
GTCACTGTCACCGCCCATACTGAGCATTTTAATCAGGCTCTCCTGTGTCTGATCGTTCGCATCTTTAGCACGACCTTCACGTTGCGCAATCCACACCATCTCTTGTTTTACCGTAATAGCATGGTGGATGTAAGCCGAAAGCTTTTGTGATGAGGTCATCATCTGACGGACTGAAACCCCGCGTTTTACGATAAAGCTTTTATTCAGGCGAACCAGGTTTTCAATCCAGGGAAATACCAGCAGGTTATCGCCAATCGCAATTTCACATCCGCGCAAGCCTTTATCCAGCAACAAGATACTCAATATGGCCGAATCCAGAATAATATCCCGGTGGTTGGAGATAAAGGTACAGCTGTCCATTTCGAGAAGTTTATCGAAGCCTTCGCCAACCAGCCCTTTCGATGAATGGTTAACCAGCTTCCACACCATCGGTGAAGAAATCTTCGACTGGAATTCATCCTTACTGTTGAATTGTTTCAACTGTTTGGCCAAATCCTCAATATTCACTTCAGGCAAAACATATTTTACAGCACGGATAAAACGTTCTTCCTTTAGCAATGCCTCAATAATGGCAGGAACCTCTTCGTCATGAAAAGGTCTTATATCTTCAAAATCATGGCTCATAGTTCGTTTTCGATTATATCAGTCATTACATCCTTGATATCCAATCCGGCAGCTTTCACCTGTTGCGGGATAAAGCTGGTCGCTGTCATGCCCGGAGTCGTATTTACTTCCAGCAAATAAACTCCGTTTTCCGAGATAATATAATCGGCACGGATAATGCCTTTGCAACCTAAAATATCGTAAATCTGAGATGTGCGGTTTTGAATCAGGGAAGTCAGTTCGTCCGATATGCGGGCCGGCGTGATCTCTTCCGCCATCGAAGCATTGTATTTGGCTTCGTAGTCGAAAAATTCGTTTTTGCTGACCACTTCGGTAATCGGGAATACCACCGCTTTTTCTTTCGTTTTATAGCAACCGCAGGTCACTTCCGTTCCTGAAATAAACGATTCGATAATCACCTCTTCTCCTTCACCGAAAGCATTGGCGATGGCTTGCTGCATTTCACCGGCCTCTTTTACTTTGGAGACCCCAAAGCTTGAACCTCCGACGTTTGATTTCACAAAACAGGGCAATCCCACTTCAGCGATGATTGCTTCGGTAGCTAATACCTCTCCTTTGCGCAGGTGGACAGCGTTTGCCACCTGGATGCCGTATCCGCTGAGGTAGCGGTTACAAACGAATTTGTTGAAAGTTATGGCAGCAGCCAATACCCCACAACAGGAATAAGACACGCCTACCAATTCGAAATAGCCCTGCAGGATACCATTTTCACCCGGAGTCCCGTGAATGGTGATATATGCAAAATCGAATTTCGTCTTCACTCCATTTTGCGTGAAGCTGAAATCATTTTTATCTACAGGCAATTTTGTCTGCTCATTGATAACCACCTGCCACTCGCCACCGATAATGGTCACGACATACAGGTTATATTTTTCCGAATCAATAAAGGTACTCAAGCCCTGAGCACTTTTCATCGAAACGACCCATTCCGATGAGTCGCCTCCGGCCACAATGGCAATGTTCTTTTTCATCTCAGTTTTATTAATGTCTTATTATAGAAGTCCTTCAGTTAAATAAGGGAACCGAATGAGATTCAATAATTTCAAGATATATAAGGGTTAACTCAATTACACTTCCCGGTTTGCGGTATATACCCGCCAACGCTCCACCAGGTAACGCATATCATCAGGCACTTCCGAATCGAAATTCATCTCTTTACCAGTACGGGGATGGATAAAGCCCAATGTTTTGGCATGCAGGGCCTGTCGCGGACAAACCTCAAAACAGTTTTGCACAAACTGTTTGTATTTGGTAAATGTAGTGCCTTTCAGGATTTCATTTCCACCGTAACGTTCATCGTTGAAAAGTGTATGGCCGATATGCTTCATGTGCACGCGTATTTGATGCGTGCGGCCTGTCTCCAGGCGACATTCCACCAATGTTACATAACCCAGTCGTTCGATGACCGAATAATGCGTAACAGCATGTTTTCCATAATCCCCTTCAGCAAAGACGGTCATCTGCTGGCGATCCTTTAAGCTACGGCCAATATTTCCGGTAACGGTACCGTCTTCTTTTGTCACAGTACCCCAGACTAATGCGACATAACGTCGCTTGGTGGTTTTGTTGAAAAACTGCAGTCCCAGATGCGATTTTGCCTCAGGTGTTTTCGCTATCACCAACAGGCCCGAGGTATCTTTGTCAATCCGGTGTACCAATCCCAGTCGCGGGTCACCGGCATTAAACGCCGGATGATCCTTGAAGTGGTAAGCCAGTGCATTCACCAACGTTCCGGAATAATTTCCGTGACCAGGATGCACGACAAGGCCCGGCGGTTTATTTACCACCATCAGGTCATCATCTTCGTAAACTATGTCTAAGGGAATATTTTCGGGAATGATCTCGATTTCACGGCGTGGAGTAGCCATCACAATCGTGATCACATCAAGGGGTTTCACCTTGTAGTTGGACTTCACGGGCTTGCCGTTAGCCAAAATATAACCCGCATCAGCCGCATTCTGGATACGGTTGCGGGTAGCATTTTCTATGCGGTCGACCAGAAACTTGTCGACACGGAGAATCGTCTGACCTTTATCGGCTACAAAACGGAAATGTTCGTACATCCCCGTCTCATCGACCTGTTCTTCCGATTCTTCCTCTATTTCGTCTATATCTTCAAAAAGATCTTCTTGCATTAAAACCAGGATTCTTCACTGTTTTCCACTTTTTCGACCGGTTCTTGCTTGGTCGAGTCGGAATCGATCGGTTCATTTCCATCACCGACATTCAGGATTAGGCTAGCCCCCATCGGCAATCGTTGTCCGGGGAACACTTTGGTGCCTTTGAAAAATACATCGACTACCAAATCTTTGTATTGAGAGGGAACTTCCACTACTTTCGTAACCGTAAATCCCATGGCCGTAAGCGTGGCTGTAGCCTGGCGGGTAGATTGGTCACGAACATCCGGAACCGGCACTTTTTTTGCCACAGAGGAATTTATGGATAAAAAGACGATTCGTCCTTCTTTCACATGCGATTCTGCTGCCGGAATTTGTTCCAGAACAGAGCCCGGTTTTTTACCTTTAATATACACCGAGTCAATAACTTCGAATCGCAAATGCTTGTTTTTCAAAATATCAGCGGCTTCATCCACTGTATACCCCCTCAGGTCCGGTACCACGATTGACTCATTGTGATGAGTATAAAACCGCAACCAGATAATCAGCAGGATAATCAACAGTGCAAATACCGCAACTCCTTTCAGTATGGTTTTCAGATAAATATTTTGAAGCAGACCGTGGGCAGATTTCTTCTTAACCTCCATAATGGCAATAATTTAGCAAAGCGTGGCGAAATTACATAATAATTCTCAATCTAAGAGCCTGTTTAAATTTTATTGCGATACTTTTTCTGGACTATTTTGAGGTAGATTTTTTGCTTTTCTTCCGCAGATTTAGCGAGCTAAATCAAGGGAGATAAGTAAAAAATAAGCCCAAAAGAGACTAAAAAAGGAGCAAAGAAAAGAGCCAACTCTCTTTTATTGGAATTTTTCGGTAAAATATAAACAGGCTCTAAGGCTTTAGCCGCCGAATAATTCGCATTAATTCAACTGCTTCCTGTTTGCCAAAAACAAAAAAAGTAAAGACTCCCCTTATGGAAAACCTTTACTTTCTTATGTAATATCCTCTAAAGAGACTTATTATCCGTTGTATTCGTCAGATACAGTCAGTTTTTTTCTGCCTCTTGCACGACGTGCTGCCAATACTCTGCGGCCATTAGCACTAGCCATTCTGGTACGGAAACCGTGTTTGTTTTTTCTTTTTCTGTTTGAAGGTTGGAATGTTTGTTTCATCGCCGTATTTTATTATTGTTATTTCGCT
This sequence comes from Bacteroidota bacterium, assembly GCA_030706585.1. Taxonomy (GTDB): domain Bacteria; phylum Bacteroidota; class Bacteroidia; order Bacteroidales; family UBA7332; genus CAXXIC01. The sequence continues at coordinate 7,387 of JAUZOF010000090.1, read as the reverse complement.
TAATGAATTTCGGTCGGCAAAAATACCCACTTTTTTTCTATTTACAAAGTGTTGTTGGTTTTTTGGGGTAAACTTTTTTCTTTTTCGGCGATTTTCGATTACTTTTGCGCCAAATATTAGAAACTTAATTCATTAGTACTACAGAATTTTATGGCAACTACTGCAGATTTCAGAAACGGCATGTGTATCGAATACAACAATGGTCTTTATTTTATCATTGAATTCCTGCACGTGAAACCTGGAAAAGGCGCCGCTTTCGTCCGCACTAAACTTAAAAACGTACAAACCGGCCGTGTTATTGAAAACACCTTCAACTCGGGTGTGAAAGTAAACGAAGTTCGTATCGAGCGTCGTCCGTACCAATATCTTTACAAAGATGATATGGGTTACAACTTTATGAACAACGAAACTTTCGAGCAAATCACTATCGATGAAAACATCATCAACGGTGTGAAATTCCTGAAAGAAGGCGAAATCGTAGAGGTGGTAACTCACGCTGATAACGAAACTGTTCTTTACGCTGACGTAGCTACTCAGGTTGTTCTTGAAGTAACTTACACTGAGCCGGGCCTGAAAGGTGATACTGCAACCAACACATTGAAACCTGCAACTGTGGAAACAGGTGCTGAAGTTCGTGTACCATTGTTCATCGAAACCGGAGAAAAAATCAAAATCGACACCCGCGACGGTTCTTATATAGAGCGTGCGAAATAGTCTTTCGGAACAATACCTCCTATATATAAACGGGGAACGGAATCAGATTTCGTTCCCCGTTTTTTTTTATATGTAAAAGGGTTCTCTCTTTTTTGTGCTATATTTGAATCTCAGATAACCCGCAAAACACTTAGCCATGCAATTCTCGCTCATAATCCCCGTATATAATCGTCCGCAAGAGGTGGACGAACTGCTGGAAAGCCTAACGCTGCAAACCTTCAAAGACTTTGAAGTAATTGTGGTGGAAGATGGCTCTGCCCTCACCTGTCGCGATGTGGTAAAAAAGTATGAAGCACAGCTGAAGGTCTTCTACTTCATCAAGCCCAATTCCGGACCCGGTGCTTCACGAAACTACGGGGCAGAGTATGCCAATGGCGATTACCTGATTATTCTTGACTCAGACTGCATCGCCCCCCCCTATTACCTGACCGAGGTATATATTGAACTGAGCAACAATCCCTGCGATGCGTTTGGCGGTCCTGACCGTGCACACGATTCATTTACCCGCATGCAGAAAGCGATCAACTACGGCATGACCTCATTCTTCACCACCGGAGGGATCCGCGGCGGGAAGAAGCAGTTGGATAAGTTCTATCCGCGCAGCTTCAACATGGGTATCCGGGCTGAGGTGTTCAATAAACTGAACGGGTTTTCCGACATGCGATTCGGAGAGGACATTGACTTTAGCATCCGTCTCTATAAAGCGGGATGCAAAGTACGACTTTTTCCTAAAGCATGGGTGTTTCACAAACGCCGTGTAGATTTGCGCAAATTCTACAAACAGGTCTATAACTCCGGGATTGCCCGTATCAACCTGTACAAAAAATATCCGGAATCACTCAAAACAGTCCACCTTCTGCCGGCTGCCTTTACAGTAGGAACACTGCTTCTGGTTCTTTGCAGCATTTTCTGCATTTACAGCCTGATTCCGATTGCGCTTTATTGTCTGCTGATTTTGCTGGACGCAACCATTTCCAACAAAAGCTTTATCGTTGGCCTGTTAGCTATTCCAGCGGCATTTACACAGCTTTTCGGATACGGATTCGGTTTCCTGAAAGCTGTATGGCAACGAATAATCCGGGGACGGAATGAGTTTAATGCCTTTGAGAAGAACTTCTATAAGTAAAAAAACAAAAAAGAAATCCGCATTGACTGTGAATTAATAAATTCCAGTCAATGCGGATTTTGCTTTTATGCCAACAACCAGCAGCCTCGTTACCCTGCCAGTGACATAAGCACCATATTGGATGGCTTTTCACCCTCTGCGTTTGAGGCAAACAGGCAAAGGCTCTCAACTTTAGAATACCATTATATATGCCCTGACATTCGTTGCAATCGTTGGTTGATTCTCCGTAACCTGAACCTTTCTATGTATTTAATCAGCTTCCTTAGCAAGTCGCAATACAGAGCGATGTAAAACAGAGCTGCGGATAGCCAGATAAACAGAACGTTGAACAAAGGGGTTGGGATTGTAATCCCATACAATATTTTTACCGGAGAGTAAAAATGCGCCCGGCCCCAATCCGATGACGGTAGCTGGTAAACTGGATCGCGCTTTTGAATAAAACGATCGCCAGTGTACCTGATTTCGTTAAACTCGTCTTTTTTCAGAAGAACAGAAGACAACGCTTCATTATAATATTGTTCTTTAAACCGATACAGAGCATCGTTACCGCCCAGTTTCACAGCAAGTTTATTTAACTCTACATCTTTCTGGCCGCGATATACTTTGTATTGGTCATTCAGAATTTTCTTCGCATTCAACAGCGCTGTTTTAAGCTCACTGTAAGTAGTTTTATCATAGTATTCCAGTCCTACATTAAATGTACTTTTCAGCGTCGGGAATTCTCTCTCGATCTTTTCAATCTCCGATCCGATCACCCTTACATCATGGTTCAGCGAAAATACGTCTTTTGATTCCAGTTCCTGTTTACAGTTTTCGTTCAACGACTCAAGCTCGGGGATAAGGGATGAAGCAATGAAAGTAGTCTGACTCATGCCTCTTTCCTGATCATATAGTTTTGATTCGTATTTGTTGTTCATAAATTGATTTACCGACAGTGCTTCGAAAGCCCAGCGTGAAGTCATCATATCACCAATCACCGGTACATATTGCTCTGAGGAGAAAGAACGGTGCAACTTGTCGAAATTCACAATAACCCCGCTGAACAGAATTTGCGGTACCAGGATTAAGGGTATCAGGATATAAATCGACACCACTGAATTAAGCCCGCTACTGATATTTAATCCAAGGATATTGGCAAAGCAGGCGGTCGAAAATAAAATAGCCCAGTAACTGAATGTGAGACCCTGAATTTCAAGAATCGAGTTTCCGATCAAAACGAACAACAGGGACTGAATAGCCGAAATAGTAAAAAGGATCACTATCTTACTACTTAAATAGCTAAACCGGCTCAGGTTCAGGAATTGCTCCCTTTTTAGCAGTTTCCTGTCTTTGATGATCTCTTCGGCACTTACGTTCAACCCCAGGAACAATGCCACCACCACGCTCATAAACAAGTAAGCGGGCAGATTTTCATTTTTACTGAATACGTAGGCATTGGGATCAGAGGCTGTTCCTGCAATGAATTTGGTAAAAAAGCCAAGTATCACGGCCAATACAGGAGCTTCAAGTAGATTTATCAACAGGTATTGCTTATCCTTGATCTTGGCCAGTGTATCGCGCATGATGAAGGTCTTGAATTGATCAAACCTACCCGGTATATTGTAAAGGTTTGCAGGTAATTTCTCTTTTTTCTGCTTTAATGCTTTTGATTTCCATGCAAATTTCCTCTCGAAATTCTCAAGGTATAACTGGTACCAATCCTCTGGTTTCACCCGTCGTTTACGGACAGGTTTACCATTTGGGCCTACAATTCGGGCTTCGATTATCCGGAGTGGCTGTTCTGTTTTAACATTACCGCAAACATTACACTCGCGTTCTTCGGCATTGACATAGTGTGCCTGTTTTTTAAAATATACAATGGCATCCATTGGGTTGCCGTTATATATAATATGTCCCCCTTTATCAATGATTAAAAGCTTGTCGATAAGTTTGTACAGATCGGATGAAGGCTGATGTATATTGATGATCACTAAACGGCCTTTTAAGGTCTGCCTTTTCAGCAGGACAATGACTTTTTCCGAATCCATGGAAGACAAACCGGAAGTGGGTTCATCTACAAACAATATGGAAGGTTCACGGATCAACTCAAGGGCAATATTAAGCCTTTTGCGTTGACCACCGCTCAGGACTTTCCTTAACGGGTTTCCAACAACAAGATCACGTGCTTCCACCAGATCAAAGTCAGACAGCGCTTTTTCGACCAGTTTAACGATACCATCATGATCGATATGGCTGAAACACAATTTGGCATTGTAATAGAGGTTTTCAAATACGGTCAGCTCCTCAATCAACATGTCATCCTGAGGGACAAACCCGATAACACCCTGTAGTTTGCCGGATTCAGCGTGCAGATCATATCCATTGACGGAAATGGAACCATTACTTAATTTATAACTTCCGTTTAAGACATTGAGCAATGTTGATTTCCCGGTTCCGCTCCCCCCCATGACAGCCACCAACTGACCTGACCGGCCTCTGAAGCTAAACTTATGGATACCAATCTGGGTAGCGTTGAATTTGTATTCGATATCAATAGCCCTGTAAATAATTTTGCCTTTATCTTCCCGATGAATAAACTTTTCAGCTATTGTACCGTAGTACACCGGTGGCATCAGCGATGTCTTAATGATCGAACCGGCATTTAACAGATAGGCCCTGTCCTGCTCCATCATGGTTCCGTTCATATAGAGGTTTCGGGGGCCACTGTATCTGAAAAAGAATGAATTGGTACTTCTGACGTGCAATACCCAGACCAATACCTGTTGCGGTGGGTTGTAAATATGTTTTATCCCTACGAGAGGTAACTCTTTATTCCCGGAGATCAATAACAGTGCCGCTTTGTCTGACACTTCTTCGGGACGCTTCAGAATGAAGTCATTGATATTTCTGTAATCATTCTCATTGATCTGAAGCTCACGGGCTACAATACTTACAAAAGCAAGTGCTTGTTCTCCGACCTCTTCATCACTTTTCATGAAGTTAAGGAGCAATCCGATCAAAATGACCCTGGGCTCCTCTTCCATTTCGGCATTCACATGCCTGCTGATCTCCAGAATCTTCAGATACCTTTCACTATTGCTACTTCCTTTTTGTTCATTCTTATCCTGACGTACAGCGCCCTGATATTTATCCAAATAGAAGTCATAACGCTCCAGGTAAGCTTCAACAAATTCTTTACTGTAATATTTTGAAAGAAAGAAATTCACCAATGAGCGGGTCCTGCCTCTATCATCCGCTTTGATAATATCAGAGAGGAGGGCGAACAATTGCATCAGGGCTTCAAGTAGTGTTTCACTCATAAAGGTAGTTTTGGTATCGCTAATTCAGGACGTGACAGTATAACAAAAAAAAGGAGCCTGTTTCTTTTGCAAGATAGCCCCTTTTATTTTTTTTAATCCCATTTACCGGGATGTATTGAAATTACTCTACTATTTTATTACGCAATTCACTTACAGCACTTTGTATTGAATTCAACTGTTTTTCAGTGATTGCTTTTTCATCAATTGAATCGTAGATTTTTTTCAATGGCTGCAAGTCATCGTATGCCGATTTTACATCCGCATTGTTGGTATTCTTAGCCATCAGGCCTAATAGTTTGTCAAGTGATTTCTTTTGATCAAGAATGATTTTAACCATCTCTACGTTTTTGTAAGTATCTTCAGAAATATGAGTTGCTATATACAATCCCTCAACCCAGCTACCGGCCATGATGATTGTAGACACTCCACTTCTGTCATTTTTCTGCAAATATTTATATGTACTGTAGAATGATTCAGTAATAATTTTCACCAGCTTTTCCTTGTTGTCACCGCTTTGCTCTATTTTATCAATGATATCAGGATCAATGGCTGAGCTGATGTTGAGTCCTTCAACAAGGACTTTTGACGCCTTCATATAGCTCATGGTTTCCTTCTGCTGGCGATAAGTACTTGCATAGCATAGATCAGCACCATAAACGCCCAGGTTCAGTGCCTGACTTCTTTCAGTCAGATACTTATTAACATTTTCGGCAGAATTTGAAAGGGTCAATATATATGCTGCGCCAATACGGTTCAGCATTTCGGTCAATTCAAAGGATGTTGGCATTGGATACACAACCTCCTTGACATCCTTCTCTACTTCTTTTTTATTAACTTTATCTGATGACTGCTGGCGATTATTGCAAGATGACATAAATGCAACGAATGCAAGTATTAATGCTGCAGAGACAGATTTGCTTATTTGTTTTCTCATAATAATTATAATTCAATTGGTTTGCACAAATATAGTAGATTTACTTGAATCCTGTTTTATATGACTTTTAATTTATATCAAATTGCAATTACAGAACAGCCAACCAGGGCATTAAAAAGAATTAATGCAAGTCGGACCAGAGAATCTGATATTGGTTCTATAACGAAAAGTGAAGGATTGATATTTCCGGGACAGCTATCGGTTGCGAAATAGGCGAATCGGTAAACCTCTTTCCCTCAAAACTGTTTTACTGAATAAAAAACAATTTTCTTATGAAAGAATTCTGGAACGATAGATACAGCAGTAAAGAGTTTGCCTACGGAGAGAGACCCAATGAATACCTACGTGCGAAACTAAAAGGCATTCAGCCCGGTAAGATTCTATTTCCGGCTGAAGGTGAAGGCCGAAACGCCGTGTATGCTGCAACCCTTGGATGGCAGGTTTCGGCATTTGACCTGAGTGAAGAGGGCAAGAAAAAGGCCGAACTATTGGCTCAAAGACACCATTTGCAAATCAATTATCAAACCGGAGAATTCAGTTCACACGATTACCCCGCGGAATCGTTCGATGCGATTGGGTTCATATTTGCCCATTTCCCGGCTGAAAAACGAGCTAAATACCACAAAACAGTAGATCGCTGGTTGAAAAAAGGAGGTCTGGTCATCCTGGAAGGATTCAGTAAAAAACATCGCCAGTTTAATGAAGCGGATGAAAAGGCCGGTGGTCCAAGGGATGAGCGAATGCTCTTCTCTCTGGACGAAATCAAATCGGATTTCCCTAACTACCAGATCATTGAGTTATGCGAAACCGAAACTATCCTGCACGAAGGTTTGTATCACAACGGCAAAGCGGCTGTAATTCGGTTTGTGGGGAGAAAGATGTAGATTATCCCGACAAAGCCAAAATGATTTACAATTGAACTATTTACCATTGACAATTTAGAAGAAGTACTATCCTGAACGTAAATTATAAATGAATAATTGGTAAATCCGGTCAGTTCTTTGGGGTTATGTTTCTTGTTACTTTTTTGCGCCAAAAAGTAAAGAAGAAATGATAATGAAATAATTAGCAGATTAGAAGATTCACATCATTACTTTCATTTCCTTAATCCCCTTAATTATTTTCATTAAGCAACAAGTCAAACGTCATAAAGCCGCTGATCGCTCGCAACCCCACCCCGAAGGGTAAAACACAAAATTCCAAACTGCCTAAAAACTGCCGAGGGAGGAGCCCCATCCACAAATGCAACTATCTCGTACGGCAATCTATGGGCGAGCGAGCGAGTTTTTTTAGGCTATGTTTTTTTGTTACTTT
>JAUZOF010000009.1 GCA_030706585.1 Bacteroidota bacterium | reverse complement strand
CATCAAGTCGCCCGATTTCTATTTGAGAGGAATGAGATATGCACACATACTCAAAGGAAGTTATATAAAACCGGAAATCTCATTGTCAGTATTTAATTACAAGCCTCAGAATTATGACTATTATGGTAGTACCAGCGCATCCGGATCGAAAGATGTGATTGGTGCAGCCATTCAATTGATTTTCGGGAAACAGTGGGTATATAATAACCGGTTTGCCGTTGATACCTATTGGGGACTTGGATATGGGATTTCCGATGTGGGAGAAAGTGATAAAACACAACATTACGCATTTCAGTTGTTTGGGCGCAAATTCCCTCTTGCGATGTCTTACGGAGTTAAAGTTGGGTATCTGTTTTAGCCCTTTGCGTTTCTGTCCAACAAAAACTCCCCGACCGGACAAACCGATCGGGGAGTTTATATTTTTATAAAAGCACCGGATTACAATACGCCGATTTCTTTCAATACGTCGTTAGTTGCACGAACAGCAGCAGCGCTCTTTTCGAAAGCAGCTTTCTCTGCGTCGCTCAGTTTAACTTCGAGGATTTTCTCTACACCGTTTTTACCGATTACAACAGGAACACCGATGCAGATGTCGCTTTGTCCGTATTCACCTTCAAGGAATACACAAGAAGGAATTACTTTCTTCTGGTCGCGGATGATTGACTCAGCTACGTAAGCAGCTGCAGCACCCGGAGCATACCATGCAGAAGTACCGAGCAATTTAGTCAATGTAGCACCACCTACCATAGTGTCAGCAACTACTTTGTCCAGCTCTTCTTTGCTCAACAGGTCAGAAACCGGAATACCTTTGTAGTTAGCCATACTGGTTACAGGAATCATAGTAGTATCACCGTGACCACCGATTACCATACCTTCTACTTCGTTCATGTTTGCGTCAAGCGCTTTGCTCAGGTAGCAACGGAAGCGTGAGCTATCCAATGCACCACCCATACCGAACACCTGGTTTTTAGGAAGGCCGGTAGCTTTCAATGCCAGGTAAGTCATGGTGTCCATCGGGTTACTTACCACGATGATGAAAGCTTTTGGAGAATATTTCAGGATGTTTTCAGCAACGGTTTTTACGATACCTGCATTTACACCGATTAATTCTTCACGTGTCATACCCGGTTTACGTGGAAGACCTGAAGTAATTACAACTACATCAGAACCGGCAGTTTTAGAATAATCGTTGGTAACGCCTGTCAGTTTGGTATCGAAATCCTGCAAAGCAGAAGTTTGAAACATATCCAGGATTTTACCTTCAGCGAAACCCTCCTTAATATCGAGAAGAACGACTTCGTTGGCCACTTCGTTAACGGCCAAAACGTTTGCGCAGGTTGCACCTACGGCGCCGGCTCCTACTACGGTTACTTTTGACATAATCTATAATGTTTTTATGAGTTAGAATGTGCTATTTTAGACGCGGGCAAATGTACGATAAATGATTCGATTGCAGAAATATTTCCGTATTCACTTTCGATTAAAGAATATTAATTTGCTATCCCTAATGCCCTAAAACCACTACATTTGCAGCGAATTTTCGGAAAAAGTGAATCTTATGACAAAGAATACAAAGTGGCTTATTGTGGCAGTTGCGGCACTGACTTTGGTGCTGGCAGGGGCTATAATTTACATTACCAGACAACAAAGCGAGATTAAAGGAATGACCGAAGAGTTTGATATTCAGAAGTCCGACCTGGAAAATGAATATTCACAGCTTGCGACGCAATACGAAGGGTATAATAAGATGGACTTTCATAATGACTCCCTCTTTGCCCAGTACGAAAACGAAAAAATGAAGGTCCAGCGACTGCTCGAAGAGCTTCGTACCGTGAAATCGACCAATGGCCGTCGCATCCGGGAATTGCAAAAGGAGCTGGCAACAGTGCGTGCCGTATTGCGTACCTATATCATTCAGGTCGATTCTCTGAATGCGCAAAACAAAAGGCTTCGCGATGAAAATCAAAATGTGACGCAGCGTTACAATGAAGCTTCACAGACAGTTTCTCAATTATCAAAAGAGAAGAAAAACCTATCAGACAAAGTCTCGCTCGCAGCGCAGTTGAACGCAACTGAAATCAGTGTCTCGGGACTGAATAAAAAAGGGAAGGCGACCAAAGATGTGGGAAAAATGACCCAAATCATGATTAACTTCAAGATTGCCCGCAATGTGACGGCTGCAACCGGTGATAAGATGGTTTACCTGCGTATAATGAAACCGGATAACGATATCCTGACCAAAAACCGGATGGATTTGTTCAGATACGAAAATCGTGACATCAATTATTCCTGTCGAAAGGCGTTTGAATATACCGGTGAGGAGATTCCGCTGACCTTATACTGGAATGTCGAAGAATACCTTTACCCCGGAGACTACCGCGTGGACATTTTCGCTGACGGCAACCTGATTGGAAGCCGCAGTTTTAAATTGGAGAAATAAAAATCAATAACTCATTAGTGAAACGCACCTGACTGAAATCAGGTGCGTTTCTTTATGATGGGGAAATAAGACCACAGTAACAGGTTTTAATCATCGCGAATTAAAAAAGAACTATTAATTGGTTTTGTTGCACAGAATTCATACTTTTGTGCGTTTTGCAAACCTCAAAACAAAGATTGTCGTCAAACCATGAAGCAATATTTAGATTTACTACAACGTGTTTTAGATGAAGGTGTGCGTAAAGACGATCGCACAGGTACAGGAACTATCAGCGTGTTTGGTCATCAGATGCGTTTCAATCTCGAAGAGGGATTCCCGATGCTCACCACTAAAAAACTTCACTTAAAGTCCATTGTTCATGAGTTGCTCTGGTTTCTGGCCGGTGATACCAACGTTAAGTATCTTCAGGATAATGGTGTCCGGATTTGGAACGAATGGGCAGATGAGAATGGTGATTTAGGCCATATTTACGGATACCAATGGCGTTCGTGGCCTGATTATGATGGAGGCCATATTGATCAAATCACAGAAATCATTGATACAATTAAAAATAATCCCGATTCACGTCGTATCATCGTAAGCGCCTGGAACGTGGCCGATATTAAAAATATGAAGCTGCCACCTTGCCATGCCTTTTTCCAGTTTTATGTAGCGGATGGACGACTTAGTCTGCAATTGTACCAGCGCAGTGCCGATGTCTTTCTCGGCGTTCCTTTTAATATTGCCTCTTACGCTTTGTTACTGATGATGGTCGCTCAGGCTACAGGTCTCAAAGCGGGCGACTTTGTACATACCTTCGGTGATGTACACATCTACTCTAATCATATCGAACAGGTTAAGCTTCAGCTCTCGCGCGAACCCCGTGCATTGCCCCGCATGGAGATCAACCCAGATGTAAAAGATATTTTCTCCTTCAAATATGAGGATTTCACGTTGTGTGATTACGACCCGCATCCTCATATCAAGGCCGATGTTTCAGTTTAATAACTAATAAATTCAAGGTAAGCTATGTCAACAATTTCAGTTATTTGCGCCCTTGCCGAAGACCGTGGTATCGGAAAAAAACAGGAGCTGCTATGGCGACTGCCCAACGATATGAAGCGGTTTAAAAGCCTCACCGAAGGGCATATAGTAGTGATGGGCCGCAAGACGTTTGAATCGTTGCCGAAAGGGGCGCTTCCCAATCGGAAAAACATTGTGCTGACCTCTATGCCCGAAGCCATGGGCACCACCTGTATTGCTTGTACTACGATGGAAGAGGCCATTCAGTTGAGTGAAAGCGACAAAGAGATCTTTATTATTGGCGGAGCTTCCGTCTATCAGGAGGCATTGACAAAAGCAGATAAAATGTATCTGACTTTCGTCCATTCCACTTTTCCTGACGCCGATGTGCATTTCCCCGAAGTCAACTATGACGAATGGGAAGAGGTGTATCGCGAAGATCATAAAGCGGATGAAAAGCATGCTTATGATTACACCTTTGTGGATTTTGTAAGAAAAAGATAAAAGCTCCCCCGACCCCTCCGAAGGAGGGGAGAAAGACATAAATAAACGAATCAATCAAATTTATTTGGCTCTGACTGAAGCTTTCCCAAGGGAAAGTCTAAGGAGGGGCCTCTTTTTTATTATGAATATTATCCTGTTTGACGGAAAATGCAGGACAGACCTGCTTCCATTTACCTTTACCCGCCCTGTAGCCGATATTCGCGTCGGTATAATGACCATTCATGAGAAATGGGCCAAAGTATTTAAAGCTGAATTCTCCTACCTGACAGAAGAGTACCTTTCAGTGAAATTTCCCCTGATTGAAACGGAGGAGAATATCTATATAGCAGGAAACGTATTGCCGTCGATTGAACTGGTGGATGCCATTCTTCACCTGAATGAAGGCGAAGCGTTGTTTAATGACGATTTGTTGATCGCTGTAAAAGGCAATCGCGCGGCATATGAGCAGGCGGAATCGTTGGAACGCGTGGAGTACAAGGAAAAACTGCTCGCCATTCGTCAAAGTTACGATATCTTCACGTTGAATGGCGAAGCGATGGAAGCTGATTTCCGCCGGTTGACCCTTGGACGCCAAAGTGCAACGTTGAGTCCGACCGTGCAGGTCATTGGGGAGCCCTGCTTTGCAGATGGAACTCCGAAACTATTCATAGAAGAGGGCGTAACCATTGAATGTGCAACCATCAATCTGAAAAACGGGCCTGTTTATCTGGGAAAAGATGTTGAAATCATGGAAGGTTCGCATATCCGTGCACCATTTGCCGCCTGTGAGCACGCTACTGTGAATATGGGTGCGAAAATATACGGAGCGACCACATTAGGTCCTTACTGCAAAGTAGGAGGGGAGCTCAATAATGTCGTTTTCTTTGGTTTTTCAAATAAAGCTCATGACGGTTTCCTGGGAAATGCGGTCATCGGAGAGTGGTGTAATCTCGGTGCCGGAACAGAATCGTCTAACCTGAAAAATGATTATTCCGAAGTCAAGTTGTGGAACTACTCTTCACGTCGTTTTGCTAAAACCGGACTGCAGTTTTGTGGTTTGATGATGGGAGACTATTCCAAAGCGGGCATTAATACGATGTTTAATACCGCTACCGTCATAGGCATTGGCTGTAATATTTACGGGTCAGATTTTCCTCGTACTTACATTCCCTCTTTTAGTGAAGGAGGTGCGTCAGGTTTTAAAGAGGCGAATATGAAAAACTTCTTTGCAACCTTAGAGAAAGTCAAAGCCCGCCGAAAGAAAGAACTCTCTGAAGCAGATCGCCGCATTTGCGAAGCGGTTTTGGAGCAGAAGATATAAAATGCAGACTGTGAAACAATATAGTCGGAGTAATCGGATATTTATCCTGAATTGTGAGCGATAAATAGTGATTTGTGAATGATTTATCGGTGTTAGATTCCTTTTTATTGGGTCTTGTGGCTGATTTATCCTCTCTTCGGACTAAAATATTGCCGCGTAGAAGTGATTTATTCTCTCTTAGAATTAATTTGAGGTCAATGTGTTTTAATATATTAGCACTGTGAAATATTACTTCACATCTATGAGGTGATTTGAGCTGATTCTGTTTTAATATATTCAGACTATGAAATATTATTTGACATCTAAGAAGTGATTTGCGACGAATATGAATTGATATATTTGGAATATGTAATTATATATTGTTAATATGGTTTGGAATATGCTCGCTATGAAGTGAAATATTCGCGCTATGAAGTAGTTTATGCCGGTTGTGATTTCATATACCGGCATTTTCATTTATTATTTTGACTCGTCAGTCGCTAAAGTGTATAGTTCGTTGCAGGTTTTCCAGTTGCGGGTTGTGGCAACGACTTTGAGGCGGTTTTCAATCAGGCTATTGCTTAGTTTTGTTTTGCTGTATCCGTTGGGACAGTAGAGATAGACAACCCGTTCTCCGGTTTTGAAATCATCTGTAAGGATTTCGTCCCCATTTAACTTATCAACTAAAGGTTGCAGCGGCTTTTCGGCCAGGAAAGTAAAGTGCAAGTGGCTGTATTCCTTTGTATTGTCTGACAAATAAGGATTTTGCTCAATGATAATCTTTAACTCATCACGGGTCAACACAATCACCGGAACGTCAAAGCCAAATCGGGAAAGGATTTCCTCCGTTATTTTTTGCTCTAACTTCGTATCGTTTCCACTTTTGCTTTGGAAGATTATGTTTCCGCTCTGGATATAGCTCTTAACTTCGGTAAATCCCATGTCGGAAAACATTTGGCGGAGTGCGTCCATCTTTATCGTGCGGTTTCCGCTGACGTTGATGCCGCGTAATATAGCAATGTAGGTCTGCATAAATGGTTGGGGGTGTATAACCGCGTAGAGACGTGGCCTGCCGCGTCTCTACTCAAAAGGTTAGTTTAATATCAATCAGTTTTTTGATGTCATCGAGCTGTTTTTTTTCCAAAATACCGATACGAATGCCGCGTCCTTCCATATAAACGGTGGCTGCCATCAGTTCGGTCTTGATTGCCTCTTCAATATCGCTGGCCATGATGGCATCAGTTGCCTTTTGCCCAAACATAAAGGCTGCTTTGAAATAGCCATCGCGGGGCAGTAGGTAAATGATGGCCCGTTTCTTGTCTTTTATACGGAAGCCCCAACCATAATTCTTGCCTGAATGAAACCATTCCTCGGTTGCCTTGGGGTATTTTGCATAGACATATTCTTTTATGGTTTGCCATAATAGGTAGGTTTTGCCAATGGCCGATTTTAATCCCTCTTCGTCAGGAAGAACGGCCTTATCCATGAAAATGCTGGTGTCCATGATTGTTTGTTTTGGGGAGAGAGACGCACCAGAGCACGTCTCTACAGTTTGTATATCTCTTTGTGATGGGTATTATTCTATTTGTCCAAAAATTACGACGTAGTTCTTTCCGTATTTCTTCGCACATTTCGGGCAAACGGTGTACCACATGTACATTTTCCCGATGGTGTAACCTTTTTCGGCAGCAATTTGTTGGAAATCCTTGCACCAGTTGCCGGTTTCCTTAAATGGCCCTTCATAAACCTTCGTAAACATCTTTCCACTCAGCCGTGCATGATTCATGCCGGGGATTTCCTTGTCCACAGCGAGGTAAAGGTCCATATTCCACTTTGAAGTATGATCGGAAAGGCATAGATAGTCGGGGAAAGAGATGTTGTGCTCGCGCATTTTAGCATCGAAACGTTTCATCACCTGACTAAAATTCAACGGCATGTAAAAGAAGGTACGTACACGCTCTTTAGCGAACAGTTTATCATTCCATTCCAGGATTTGGTTGTCCCATTTATCGACTTCAATCAAAGGACAGCAGATTTCTTCGTTTTGTGTTTCTGTTTTCATGGTATTTTGATTTAACTAAATAAGGAATTGATAATTTCAGTCAAAGATAAAAACAAATAAACCGGCAGATTAGATTTTAAATGCAAAATAAAAGCCGGACTTTGTGGAAGCCCGGCTTTTACAGATATGAGTTTGGATTGTTCGTTCTTAGTTATGCACCACGTTAAACAGACGTTTAAAGCGGATACCGCCATCAAACAGACCACGGTCCTTGTCGAGAGAGAGCCAGATGAGGATTGGTTTTCCTACAACGTGGTCTTCGGGTACAAATCCCCAGTAACGGGAGTCAGCCGACATATGACGGTTGTCACCCATCATCCAGTAGTAGTCCATTTTGAAGGTGTAACGGTCGGCAATCTTGCCGTTAATCATGATTTTGCCATCTTTTACTTCCAGTTTGTTGTGTTCGTAATCACGGATGCAACGTTCGTAAATTGGAAGGTTATAGAGGCTCAGCTTAAGCGTCTTGCCTTTCTTTGGAATCCAGAGCGGACCGTAATTATCGCGAGACCAAACTTTGAAACCGTTCAATGGATAAACAGGTCCTCCCATCAAGTCCGGTTCAATGAGGACTTTTACCACAGATTTGTTCTGTTTCAATTTACCCAAAGCCTCCTGGGTTAATGGGAAATGATACAGCTGGGTGAATTGTCCGTTAGCATCAGGTTGAATGCCCAATTGTCTCTGCCAATCGCCTGCTTCATAAAGCTGGATATCGTCTTTGCTGATACCAAGCGAACGCAGATATTCTTCACTGAGTGATGCTCCGTCAGTTTTCACGAAATAGTTAAACTGAAGGTGTTCCGGATTCGTAATTTTCTTGCGATTGATGAAAAGCTGGTTGTTTACGATTTGTAAAACATCCCCCGGAAGTCCAACGCAACGTTTCACATAATTCTCCCGACGGTCAACGGGACGATAAACAATCTCACCGTAAGTTCCCTGGTTGGCTTTTACCAACTCACGACCAATGGCAATACATTTATTGGCATATGCATTGTGATTCATCGAATCTTTGACGAAGGGTTGCCCCATGCTTTGCAACTGACGATCGCCTTCGGTATAATACGATGAGTAAATGTCAGGATTTTGCACCTTCAACGCTACGGTATCTCCGGCTGGGAAGTTAAATACCACAATGTCATAGCGTTTAACTGTACCAAAGCCAGAAAGACGCTTGTATTCCCATTGCGGCCATTCGATGTACGATTTGCAATCCAGGATTGGCAGTGTATGTTGAGCCAATGGGAACGAAAGCGGAGTGTTTGGTACGCGTGCACCGTAGCTCACTTTACTCACGAAGAGGAAATCACCCACCAAAAGCGTCTTTTCTAACGATGAAGAAGGAATCTTATAGTTTTGGAAAAAGAAGGTATTGATGAAATAGACGGCCACGAGTGCAAAAAGGATTGCATCGACCCATTCCATCACTTTGCGGGCGGCTTTATTCTCCCATTTCTTCCAGAATCCGTAGTTGACACGCTTCGAAAGGTAAATGTCGAAAAATACCGGCAGCAACAGTAAAATCCAGAAATTGCCGACCCAGCCTGCAAAAAGGATCAGAAGCACTGCAGCGACAATGAACTTAATCCACTGCTTAGGTGCAAATTTTTTCATAATGATGAATATGAATAAGTTGATAATTGAAAATCAAAATCAGAATTTCAACATGTCTTCCATGGTTAGGAAGCCTTTTTTGCCCGCGGTAAACTCAGCGGCAACCACAGCACCAAGAGCAAATCCCTTGCGGCTTTTCGCATCGTGAGTGATGGTGATAGTATCTACTACAGATTCGTAAATGATAGAGTGATAACCTGGAACTTCACCTTCTCGAAGCGCTTCGATAGCCAGCTCATTAGCGCTGTTAGAACCGTCTTTAAGTGCCCATTTGGTTTTACGGTCAATATTTTCGAGAACACCTTCTGCCAGTGTAATAGCCGTTCCACTTGGCGCATCCAGTTTGTGAATGTGGTGGATCTCGGTCATTTTTACATCGTAATCGGGGAAGTTATTCATGATTTTAGCCAGGTGTTTGTTGAGGGCAAAGAAGATATTCACACCCAGGCTGTAGTTTGAAGCGTAAAAGAAGGTTTTTCCGTTGTTGTCACAAGCCTCTTTAATTTCCGGCATATTGTCCAACCAGCCGGTTGTACCTGCCACAACGGGCATATTCACGGCGAAACATTTGCGGTAATTTTCAAGCGCAACCGATGGCGCGGTAAATTCGATGGCTACCTCTGCACTTTGGAACGCTTCGGAAGTGAAATCATCCGGATTGTTTACATCAATGATACTTACGATTTCGTGTCCTCTGCTGATCGCGATTTGTTCGATTTCGTGACCCATTTTGCCGTAGCCAATCAATGCTATTTTCATCTGTTTCAGTTTTAAATGGGCAGAAAGTCTGGCTGAATCTTAGTTAAATCTCTCGGATTACGGCCTTGTCTCCTGCTTTTGATGTTTTATAAAACGATAGTCTGTTTAAATTATTTTGGATTTTTTGTCAGGACATGCATATTTACGCCCCGTTTTTCTTTAATTTGCAAAGATATAGTTTTCCCCGAAACCAAAAGCGACCCGTCGGAAAATCCCAAATCTCAAACGGCTTTATCTTATGGAACAATTGCTGCAATACATCTGGAAATACCGCCTTTATATAGCCGACTCCCTTCAAACCACCACCGGAGCTGAGGTGGATGTGATTGATGCCGGCCAGCACAATACAAATTCCGGCCCGGACTTTTTTAATGCCAAAGTCAAACTCGATGGAACGGTCTGGGCGGGAAATGTCGAGATTCATCTCCGCTCGTCCGACTGGATGCGGCACGGACATCACGAAGATAAAGCCTATGACTCGGTTATCCTCAATGTGGTAGAGGTTTGTGACGCGGAAATAGTCCGTTCCAATGGGGAGATTGTCCCACAATTAGTATTGCCCTTTCCTGAAACGGTGCGTGAGCATTACCGCCATCTGGTAGCTGCTGATTCGGCCATTCCCTGCCGCAATCAGTTGGGTGAAATTGATCCGTTTCTCTTTTCTTCCTGGAAAAATGTTTTGTTGACTGAACGTTTGGAGCGAAAAACGGAAGCGATCCGCTTGCTATTGGAGCAAAACAAGCAAAATTGGGAAGAGGCCTTCTACATCACCCTTTTACGCAGTTTCGGAATGGGCATCAACAGTGATGCGTTCGAACGTTTGGCGCGCAGTCTGCCGTTGAATTTTATTTTAAAGCACAGCGACTCGTTGCTTCAGGTCGAGGCATTCTTTTTTGGTCAGGCCGGATTGTTGATTGAGAATCCGGATAATGCCTATCTGCAACTGCTCCAGCGGGAATACCGTTTTTTGCAAAATAAATTCTCTCTTAATCCGATTGAGCCGGAGGCGTGGCGTTTTTTGCGGCTTCGTCCGGCCAATTTTCCGCACATTCGTCTGGCGCAGACGGCTGCTCTTTATCACAAAATGCCGATGTTATTTTCCAAAATCATACAAATTGTGAAACCGGAAGAATTTTATACATTAATGGCGGTTGAGCCGAGTGTTTATTGGCAAACGCATTATGACTTTGAGGCCGAAAGCGTGAAACGGACCAAGCATCTGGGCAAAACGGCTTTACAGGTGGCGCTTATTAATGCTGTTGTTCCGATGATGTTTGCTTATGGAATGTCAACCGGTCAGGAGGAATTGAGTAACCGTGCGTTGTCTCTGCTGGAAGAGGTTCAGGGCGAGGATAATGCTATTGTCAGAAATTGGAAATCAGCGGGAGTGTCGGTGGAGTCGGCTTATGATTCGCAGGCCGTGATCCAGTTGCAAAAGGAGTATTGCGATAAGAAGAAATGTCTCTATTGCCGCATCGGGCACCGCATTCTGAGCCGGAAATAAGGGTGAGAACCGCATTTGCTTCCACTCCCGAATAATTTGTGTATTTTTGTCTGCGAAAAATCAGCGGTTTTCTCCAAAAATAACTCTGCATGAACAGTCGAATTTCATATTTCTCCTTATTTATATCATCCGTTTTAGCTTTTATTGTTTCGTCGTGTGCCAATATTGGTCGTCCGGGTGGCGGTCCGATTGATTTAACACCGCCGGTATTGTTGAAAAGCACGCCGGAGCAGGGGACAACTTTTTTCAAGAAAAAGAAAATCGAGTTGGAATTCGATGAAATCATTCAGGTGGAAAAACCGGGAGAGAAAATTACCGTTTCTCCTCCACAAACGAATCCGCCTGAAATTTATACGGCAGGTAAAAAGATTATAGTAGAACTCAAAGATTCACTTCGTAATAACACAACTTATACGGTTGATTTTTCCGATGCGATTGTGGATAATAACGAGAAGAATCCGTTCCCGAACTTTGCGCTTTCTTTTTCGACCGGTGGCTCTATTGACAGTATGGAAGTCGGAGGCGTTTTGCTGAATGCAGAAGACCTGGAACCGGTTACAGGTATGTACGTTGGTTTGCAGCCCGATTTAGCTGATTCAGCATTCCGCAAGAAGCCATTCGTGAAAATTACCCGTTCGGATGCTTCCGGTAATTTTACGTTGAAGAATGTAGCTGCCGGCAAATATCGTATTTACGCCTTGAAAGATGCAAACCGCGATTATAAGTTTGATCAACCCGGTGAAGATATTGCATTCCTTGATTCGGTAATTGTACCTTCTTATAAATTGGTCGAAAAAACCGACACGATTTGGAAAGATAAGCTTAAGCACAAAATGGACACGATTCGCACTGTAAAAGCGAAACAATATTTACCGAATAATCTATTGCTGCGTGCGTTCAACGAAAATTTCAAGTCGCAATATCTGGATAAAACCGAGCGTAAAGAGCGCAATCACCTGTTGATTACCTTTGCTGCTCCGGCAAAAGAGTTACCCCGTTTGCGTCCACTCAATTTCCCTGCAAAAAACTGGGCCAGACTGGAGCGCAGCGCAACTAATGATACATTAAATTTCTGGATTAAGGATTCCACCATTTATAAGAGTGATACCTTAAGGCTGGAGGCTACCTATTTGCATACCGATTCTTTACGCAGGCTCGTTCCACAGACGGATACACTGACTTTTACTTTTCATGATCTAAAGTTAGCTCCCGCCAAAAAGCCTAAAAAGAAAGACGAAAACGCAAAAGTGGAAAAACCTGCCCTTCAGGTTGAATCTAAATTCGGTGGTTCAATGGATTTGTATGGTTTGATGGACTTTTCCCTTCCTGTTCCATTTGATTCCATTGATGAGAAAAAGTTTCATTTCGAAGAAAAGAAAGATTCGCTCTGGCATGCCATAAAAACTCCGCCGTTTGAGTATGATTCGTTGAATATCCGGAGGTTTAATCTCAAATATAAGTGGGCACCCGGCCAGGAATATCGTCTGAAGGTGGATTCGGCGGCAATTTATGGGATGAATGGCCTTTGTAATAAGCCGTTTGAGAAATCATTCAAGGTTAAGAATGTCGAGGATTACTCCGGATTCTTTATCAATGTGGCAGGGATAAACGATAGCGCTTTTGTTGAATTACTCAATGAAAGCGATAAGATGGTTCGTCGTGAACCGGTTATTAAAGGCGTGGCAGAGTTTTTCTATGTCAATCCGGGAACCTATTATGCACGTCTTATTTTGGATAAAAATAAAAATGGGAAATGGGATACCGGTAATTTCGGGCAAAAATTGCAGCCGGAGCAAGTCTATTATCATCCGGGGAAATTCCAACTGCGAACAAACTGGGATGTGGAAGAACAGGGCTGGAATCCGCTCGCTTTACCTTTGGATAAACAAAAACCACGTAAACTGGTGAAGAATAAACCAAAAGAAAAGGTGAAGCGTGACCCGATAACGGGTAAAGTGATTCCTTCAACTCCGGTAAAAGAGAACACAGAAGAGGATCAACAATCTCCTGTTACAGAATAGTCGTACATTCCGGAATTTGAAATAAATCAAAATATATTCCGTTAGAATGAGAGGCGTTTTTACCTTGATAAATGAATTCATTTTTGTCTTTCTAAAAGAAAAACAATGAGATATAAGATATTGACTTTACTATTGGTTCTACCTGCTATGGCTCTTTTGGCACAGGATGGGCAAAGTGCTTTTGGTTTCCTCCGGTTGCCGGCCTCTCCATATATTGCGGCATTGGGAGGAACGAATGTGTCATTGGTAACTTCAGAAAATTCAACGGCTTATCAGAATCCTGCGTTATTGTCTCATTCTTTTGACAAGCAGTTTAGCCTGGGATATATGAATTATGTAGCTGATATAAATTCCGGGTCTGCTATGTATAGTAAAGCTGCGTCTCCTCGTGCGAATTGGGCCATTGGCATGCTGTTTTGCAGCTATGGCACTTTTAAAGAAACGAGTGAGATAAATGAGGATTTGGGAACATTTACAGCTCAGGATATGGCTCTTAATGGCATCTATTCCTATAAATTCACAGATAAATGGTCGGGGGGGATTACCGGAAAAGCGATCTATTCAGCTTTGGCGGATTATACCTCATTTGCAATTGGCGTGGATTTAGGACTGAATTATTACGATGAAGCGCACAATTTTTCATTGGGGATGGCATTGAAGAATCTTGGAGGACAGATTGTCCGTTACGATAACGTTTACGAATCATTACCATTCGATTTTCAGATCGGACTTTCAAAGAAATTGGCTCATGCTCCTTTCAGATTCCATACCACTTTACATTATCTGACGGTATGGGATATGTCCCTTAATCGTTCGACAGATGCTTCTACTTCTACAACGGCTTATACCGGAAGTTCTGATAGTTTTTTCAAAACGTTGTCCAAACATTGCGTTTTTGGGGTTGATGTTCTATTGTCAAAAAACTTCTATCTCGCATTAGCATATAATCCAAAGACCTCGGATGACTTCCGGTTGTTGGAACAGAAAGGCATGCAGGGCTTTTCGTTTGGAACAGGATTTAAGGTGAGCCGGTTTAATGTAAGTGCCGCCTATTACTCACAGCATGTGAATGCTTCAACCCTTATGGTCGGAATAAATACAACCATTGGCAAACTATAACCAAACCTATAGCTGTTAATACAATAACAGCACATTTAATTAGCTATATAAACTCTCAATTTTCGATGAAAA
This sequence comes from Bacteroidota bacterium, assembly GCA_030706585.1. Lineage (GTDB taxonomy): Bacteria > Bacteroidota > Bacteroidia > Bacteroidales > UBA7332 > CAXXIC01. The sequence continues at coordinate 12,105 of JAUZOF010000009.1, read as the reverse complement.
AAATAATCATTGCCATCGACGGTTTTTCCTCATGTGGAAAAAGTACCATGGCAAAAGACCTGGCCCGTGAGATTGGCTATATCTACATTGATAGCGGCGCCATGTACAGAGCGGTTACGCTTTATTGTCTCCAGAATAATCTGATTAAAAATGGCGTTGTAAATGAACCGGAGTTGTTGGCCCGGATGGAACAAATTCAGATTTCGTTTGTTTTAAACCCCGGCACCGGAAAACCTGAGACTTGTCTGAACGGCCAAAATGTCGAGACAGAAATCCGCACTCTTGAAGTTTCCCAAAATGTGAGTTACGTGAGCGCGATTGCATTTATACGCAAGGCAATGGTAGCGCAGCAACAACAGATGGGAATGCAGAAAGGAATAGTGATGGATGGTCGGGACATTGGTACGACGGTTTTCCCTACTGCTGAGTTAAAGATTTTTGTAACCGCGTCACCCGAAATCAGGGCACAACGCCGATTGGACGAGATGATTCAGAAGAATGAAGTAGCCTCTTTTGATGAAATTCTGGAAAATGTAAAGCATCGGGATTATTTAGACCAAAACAGAGAGGAGAGTCCGCTACGTCAGGCAGAAGATGCCTTGCTGCTGGATAATTCTCATATGACGATTGCTGAGCAAAAGCAATGGCTGTTGGCCCAGTTTCAACGGGTAGCAGAAAATTAATTGTATGAAAAAAGATGTGATTGTAGAGATTGATAAAGGTTCCGGTTTTTGTTTCGGGGTAGTAACCGCTATTCAAAAAGCGGAAGAGGAGCTTTCCAAAGGTGGTACCCTTTACTGTTTGGGCGATATTGTACATAATAGTCATGAGGTGGAGCGTCTTGAAGGAAAGGGGCTTGTTACCATTGATCATGAAACTTTGAAAGGACTGAGAAATGCGAAAGTATTGCTTCGTGCTCATGGAGAGCCACCTGAAACTTATAAATTAGCCAAAGAGAATAATATAGAAATCATTGACGCCACTTGTCCTGTTGTGTTGCAGCTCCAGAAAAAAATTAAGAAAATGCACGATTCTCCGGAGTCTGATGATTTACAAATCGTAATTTACGGGAAAATTGGCCATGCAGAGGTAAATGGTCTGGTTGGTCAGACAAACCGCAAAGCGATTGTTATAGAATCATTGGCAGACCTTGAAAAAATCGACTTCAATAAGGGGATTCGCCTCTATTCTCAGACAACAAAATCCCTAGATGGTTTTTCATCTGTCGTCTCTGAGATTAAGTCGCGCCTCAATGCTGACGTTTCTTTTGAATCTTTCGATACCATATGCCGGCAGGTTTCAAACCGATTACCAAATATTCGCCAGTTTGCCGGAAAACATGATGTCGTGTTGTTTGTAAGTGGAAAGAAGAGCTCAAATGGTAAGGTGCTTTTTGAAGAAAGCCGTAAGATCAATCCAAATTCCTATTTGATAGAAGATGCCCGTGAGTTGAAAGCTGAATGGCTTGAGAATGCCTCTTCAATCGGTATTTGTGGAGCAACCTCCACACCGACATGGTTGATGGAAGAGGTGGAAAAACGGGTACGTGCTATTTTATAAAAGCATACTATGGAAAAATGTCATCAAAATTGACGATTTTGCAACTTGGGCTGTTAAAATGCTATTTCATTGCGAATTTTGAGAGAATTATGTAAGGTAAATCAACGTAATCAGTTAAATTTGTGCCAAATTACAAACTCAAATTATTTACATACAAAACAAAGCAATTGATATGGCATTAAAATGTGTAGGGATATTGACCTCCGGAGGTGACTCTCCGGGCATGAATGCCGCCATTCGTGCGGTGACACGTGCTGCTATTTACAACGGATTGGAGGTTAAAGCAATTTATCGTGGATATAAAGGGTTGATTTCCGGCGAAATAGTCGCTTTTAGAACTCAAAACGTAAGTAACATTATCCAACAGGGTGGTACCATTCTGAAATCCGCGCGTTGCAAGGAGTTTATGACTCCCGAAGGACGTGCAATTGCCTACGAAACGATGCAGCGTGAAGGTATTGATGGTCTCGTTGTTATCGGTGGAGATGGCTCTTTAACCGGAGCGCGTATTTTCGCTTCAGAGCATAATGTTCCCATCGTTGGTCTTCCGGGTACGATTGATAATGACCTTTTTGGGACAGATATTACTATTGGGTACGATACCGCACTAAATACGATCATGGATGCCGTGGATAAAATCCGCGATACGGCGACTTCGCATGACCGCCTTTTCTTTATAGAAGTGATGGGACGTGATGCCGGATTCCTTGCGTTGAATGGCGCAATTGCCTCCGGTGCCGAAGCTGCCATTATTCCTGAAATAGCAACAGAAGTTGACCAGTTGGCAGAGTTGATTAAAAGTGGTTTCCGTAAGTCTAAAAACAGTAGTATCGTACTGGTTGCTGAAAGTGAAATTACCGGAGGTGCTATGGGACTTGCCGATCGCGTGAAAAAAGAGTACCCTGAATACGATGTTCGCGTAACTATTCTTGGTCACATCCAGCGTGGAGGTTCGCCAACAGCAAATGACCGCATACTTGCCAGTCGCATGGGGGCAGCTGCTATCGACGCACTGCTTGAAGGGCAGCGAAATGTGATGATTGGCGTTCAAAATGACCAGATTGTATATGTTCCTTTCTCGAAGGCCATCAAGAATGATAAGCCCATCAATAAGGAGTTGCTAAACGTATTGCATACCTTGTCCATATAATAATGAAATATATTATCAGGATTGGTTCGCCAGTCCTGATATTTTTCTTTTGGGTATTTCCCTATTTATTCAATTGAATGAAAAGCTTCCTTTCCAGAATAAAAGACATTCACATTTCCCGAAAAACTGTTCTTTGGATTTCAGGTTCCATTTTAACCGTTCTTTTGTTACTGGTTCTTTTTACTCCTTCCATAGCAAAATATTTTTTCTTCAGAGAAGTTCATCGGATAGAGCAAAACAGGCATATTCAGATTGATATAAAAGGATTTGAATTCCGGAAACTGAGTGATGTTTGCATAGATTCGGTCCGGATTATTCCACTCAAAAATGATACCTTCTTTACATGTAATCATCTGGAAGTCGATTTGAGCTTCTGGAAACTACTTATGTTGGATCCGGATGTCAATGCCATCTCTGCTAATTCTATTAAATGTCGTTTTATCAAGATCGGAGATTATTGCAATTACAATTTTCTGTTTACCAAAGACAAAAAACAGCCGGAAAAAATACACAAAAAAGATTATTCAGATCGGTTCTCAACGTTATTGAATTCTTTGTTTAAAGTACTTCCTTCCGATTTGAAAATTCAGGATTTAGACGTTTTCTCAAATAATAATGGAAATAAGACACGTGTTTTATCTCAAAATCTGAAGATTGTCAATAGTCGTTACGCTTTTCCAATTCAGATTCAGGATAGCCTTGTTAGCCAAAGATGGCATGTTCAAGGTATTGTTGATAAATCGAATCGAGTTATCTCCGGAAAGATTTCATCATTGGGAGCTGAAAAAGCAATACTACCATATATTAATATGGTGTACCATGTCAGGGTTGCATTCCGGAGTCTTGCTTTTAGCCTTCACCCGGAGAAAAAATGGCACAATAACCTGGCTTTAACCGGGACAGCGTCATTTAATGACCTTGATGTAGAGCATGCTCGATTGTCAACTGATAAGATTCAATTAGGAAATGGCGCTTTAGACTATCATCTGAATATTGGTGCCAATTTTGCCGAACTTGATAGCGCTACAGAGGTGACGTTCAATAAAATTTCATTTCACCCCTATTTTTATCTCCAAAAAGATACGGATTGGAAAATTACGGCGTTAATTAATAAAAACCGGTTTCCGGCAAGCGATCTTTTAAATTCATTGCCCAAAGGGTTGTTTCATAATCTGTCTGATGTTAAGGTGAAAGGAGATTTGAGTTATCATTTTCTTTTTAATTGTGATTTTGCAAATCCGGATAAGCTTAAGCTTGAGTCAAGATTAAAAAAACATAATTTCGCTATTGCTGCTTTAGGGGAACTAGGTAAGATAAATGTTCCCTTTTTGTACACAGCATACGAGAATGATCTCGCTGTACGGACTTTTGAGGTTGGACCGTCAAATTCCAATTACTGTCCTTTGGAGAATATTTCCCCATTGCTTCAGCAAGCGGTATTGCAGTCTGAAGATGGCCAGTTCTTTTACCATCGGGGATTTCGAATGGATGCCCTCCGAAACGCACTGGTTTATGATATAAAGAAACGACGTTTTGCCAGGGGCGGAAGCACTATTAGCATGCAGTTGGTTAAAAATGTTTTTCTGACACGGCATAAAAATATTGCCCGTAAACTGGAAGAGGCATTATTGGTGTGGATGATTGAAGAAAATAGAACAACCTCAAAATCTCGGATGTTTGAAGTTTATTTGAATATTGCGGAGTGGGGGCCTTTGGTTTACGGTATTGGTGAAGCTTCCCGTTTTTATTTTGATAAATCACCTGCAGATTTGAATCTTAATGAAGCTATATTTCTGTCGGGGATTATTCCATCACCAAAGAAGTTTGCAAACGCTTTTGATAACAGTGGCAGGTTGAAGTCTAATAGGGTCTGGTACTATCATCGAATTGCAGATCGTCTCTTAAGGACTGGATATATCAGTCAATTAGAGCGGGATTCTTTAAAACCAGATGTATTTCTGTTGGGCGCAGCAAAAAGATACATAACACCTAGATTTGCGGATAGTACAGAAGTGAAAATGACTGTATTGCCCGCTGTAATCGAAGGTTTGTCTCCTGAAAAGTAGCAAAATGTAATACCTTGGATTTTTTGGATCTAAAATGGAATCCAAGGTCAGATTTGAGAATTAAATGTTATTAATAAAATAAATTCCCCTGAACTATTCGTATTCTAAGAGATGCTGTTAAATTTGCAGTTCCAAAATATAAGTAGAAGATAAACACAACAAGATAAACTATATAGTCTAATACGCATTCTTATCGTTGAAATAGAAACTCTAAAAGCAATTATTTAATATCAAAACAATTTCAAAACTATGAAAACTCAACAAAAAAACAAGTCTAGAAAGGCTAGTGTGGCATTCTCTTATGCAGTAATCCCTGTAGCATTAATTGTTGCTATTTGTGTATTTAAATTTGTGATGGGTAACGGTGCAAACTTCGAAGGTGGTAATCCTGAAGGTCACCCACTTCCCGGTAACATGTTGGCTACAATCTACAAAGGAGGTTTTATCGTACCTATTTTGATGACTTGTTTGTTAACTGTAATCACTTTCTCTTTTGAAAGATTTTTCGCAATCTCTAAAGCTTCTGGTAAAGGTTCAATGAACGAATTCGTTCAGAAAATCAAAGGTTTGTTGGAGCAAGACAAAATTAAAGACGCTTATGCTGCTTGTGACAAACAAAAAGGTTCTGTTGCTAACGTTGTAACAATGGTTGTTTCTAAATATGAGCACGCTGTTAACGATACAACTATGTCCAAAGACCAGAAAGTGGTTGAAATCCAGAAAGCTGTAGAAGAAGCTACTTCTTTGGAATTGCCAAGCTTGCAGCAAAACCTTGTAATTCTTGCAACCCTTGCTTCTGTATCTACTCTTCTTGGTCTTCTCGGTACTGTATTGGGTATGATCCGTGCGTTTGCGGCGATGTCAACTGCCGGTGCTCCTGACTCAACTGCACTTGCAACTGGTATTTCTGAGGCACTTATCAATACTGCATTCGGTATCGGTACTGCTGCTGTTGCAATTATCATGTACAACTTCTTCACTACTAAAATCGACAAGTTGACTTACGCAATTGATGAAGCTGGTTTCAGCATTGTTCAGACTTACGCTGCTAAACACTAATTCATTATTTGTAAATCAAAAAACTGAGAAATTATGCCAAAAGTAAAAATCCCTCGCAAAAGTACGGTGCAAGATATGGCACCTATGTGCGATATGGCGTTTCTTTTGCTCAATTTCTTCATTCTTACTTCAAATTTTACTCAAAAAGAACCTGCAATTATTGATACGCCAAAATCAATTTCAGAGATTAAAATCCCTGAAACTAACGTGATGAAGATTTTGGTAGATTCTAAAGGAAAGGTTTTCTGGGGTATAGATAAACAAGCCGATAGAATTGAAGTGTTGAGAAAAATGGGGGAAATCTATAACATCAGTTTTACTGATGAAGAATACAAGCGATTTAGTGTTGTCGGTAGCTTCGGAGTGCCAATGAGTGCAATGAAAACTTTTCTTGCCATGTCTCCGGAACAACGTGATAGCAAAGAATCCGCTTTAGGTATCCCTTGCGACTCGCTGGATAATCAGTTGAAAGACTGGGTTTCAGCTGCACGTAGCGTGAATAAAGAACTTCGAATTGCAATCAAAGGTGATAAAAGTACAACCTATCCTGCTATCAAAAAGGTAATGGGAACTTTACAGGATGTAAATGAAAACCGTTTTAACTTGATTACAGGTCTCGAAGCAGAACAAGAATTAATCCCAACTAAAAAGTAATCCACATGGCAGAAATATCATCTGATCACGGGGGGGAAGGTAAAAAAGGGAAACCCAAGAAGATGTCAACTCACGTTGACTTTACCCCCATGGTTGACCTTGCGTTCTTGTTGATTACCTTCTTCATGTTGACAACAACTCTTATCAAACCGCAGACCATGGAATTGGCCATGCCTCCGAAAAATGATAAAGTTGAAGATCCACCTGAAGTTGCAGCTTCGAGAGCAGTAACGGTTATTTTAGGAAAGAATCACAAGATTTTCTATTACATAGGAGCACCAGCTAATGGAGTTGATCCTAAAGTAGAAACATCTAATCTGGGTACTGAAGGCTTGAGAAAGTTACTTCTTCAGAAGAACTATAATCAGGTAATTAAAATCAGAGAACTGAAAGCAAAGCTTAGTGAAATGAAGATCACTAAGGAGGCTTTTGAAGAGCAAAAGAAGAAAATCATGGGCGAGAAGGGTTCACCTGTTGTCATGATTAAAGCTACAAATGGTGCATCGTATAGTGATTTGGTTGATGTATTGGATGAAATGGCGATTTGTAATATTGCCCGTTATGCAATCATTGATGTAACACCTTACGATCTTGGTTTGATTAAGAATCTTGATATTTAAAAGGAGGAAAAGTAATGAAACCAAAAGTAGATATTTATAATAGTGAGTGGGTGGAAATGGTTTTCGACGGTAAAAACCAGCAGTATGGTGCTTATGTCCTTCGCAAATCAAACTCAAAACGCCACCTAAAAGCGTTTCTTATTTCAGCGTCTTTGTTTGTTTTAGCAATCAGCGCACCTTTATTGGCTAAGTACTTGATTCCTAAAAAACACGTTGAAGAGAATACTGTAATTGAGCTGTCAAAGCTTCAAATGAAGAAAGCACCGGAAGAGATTAAGAAAGCTGTTTTGGCTCCTCCTCCTCCTCCTGCCCGTAATACCATCAAATTCGTTCCTCCGGTCATCAAACCAGATGATCAGGTAAATGAAGAAGAGGAAATGGTTACTCAGGATAAGGTAATGGAATCAACAGCAGCCGTAGGTGCTGTCAACTTTGACAAAGGTACTGATGATGTGACTGTAGCTCCTGCGCAAACGACTATTGCAGAAGAAAGCACTGAGCCTTTTATTATCGTAGAAGAGATGCCTGAATTCCCGGGTGGAACTGAAGAGATGATGAAATTCCTTGGTAACAATATCCGTTATCCGGTTATTGCTCAGGAAAATGGTATTCAGGGTATGGTAATTCTTTCGTTTGTAGTAAGCAAAACCGGTCAGATTTCTGATATCCAGGTTGTACGTGGTTTAGGTTCTGGTTGTGACGAAGAAGCTGTTCGTGTGGTTCGTAAGATGCCTAACTGGAAACCAGGTAAACAAGGAGGTGCAGCAGTACCTGTTAAGTTTACTTTGCCAGTGAGATTTGCATTGAAGTAAGAATAGTGATTTATAACTATTATCTTTTTGAGAATGAAGCGAAAAATGTCATTTAAGCTAATCTTTGGGATTGCAATGACCGTTATCTATTTGGCTTTTGGCTTGGTATTATTATTAACCAAAGATATTTTATGGCCAATTAGCGGAGCAGCCCGAATTGGGATGGGTGTACTGATTTTGCTCTTCGGTTTGTATCGTCTGACGCAGGTTTATAGCTGGTATATTGAGCAAAAAAATATTGATAGAGGTTCAATAATGACCTTGTTGATATTAGTTTTGAGTCTGCAAAGCTGTGGATATAAAAATCCAAGTGCAGGAAATTCATCGAATGACACTACTTTAGTTGGTGTTGATGAGACAGTAACACCGGTTATACAAGCGGAAGCTGATGTTTTTCAGGTTATGGATACACTTGGCACATTGAAGATTGACTATATTCCAGAAGGAAAAGCGATTAAAAATGTGTTGGATTTGAAATCAATGATGGCTGTCGCAACCAGACAGTTGACGCAAAAAGAAGTAGATTTTCTTAAGGATAAATCTTATGTTGCGCGTCAAACCTGGATAGCTAGCGATGCTATTGCTTTGATCACAAATCTATCTCAGGCTGACACAATTCTTTCTGAGAAAAATGTCCGTGATATTCTGACCGGAAAAATTACAAACTGGAACCAACTGAACAAAAAGAATCCATCTCAGCCTATAAAGATTGTTTTTGATAATCAAAACTCCAGCTTAGTGCGATATATGGCAGATTCGATCTGTAAAGGACAGAAACTTGCTGTAAATACCTTTGCTATGGATGTAAACCGTGATGTAATTGATTATGTTGCGAGAACTCCCGGAGTACTTGGCTTTATCGGAACATCTTGGATTGTTGATAAAGATGATTCTTTGCATCTTTCGTTCCACAAAAAGATAAAGGTTATGTCTATTTCTCCAGGTGAAGAAGTAGATCCGCTAAATAGCTTTAAACCTTATCAGGCTTACATCTCAGACGGAGTATATCCATTTGGTCGGAAAATATATACAATAAACATTGAGCCCGTTAGTGGAAAGGCTTCGCGTTTTGCATCCTTTATTGCTGGTAACAGAGGCCAACGTATCATTTTAAAGACCGGGATAGTACCTGCAATTGCGCAAACCAGAGTGGTGAGCGTGAGAAGTAGTCTATAAGCTTGTGATAATATCGAAGAAGTTGAAGAATGATCCTTTTTAGTTTAATTTCGGAGTTTCCGGTTTTGAATTAAAAAAGTGTATCACTCTTCAACTTTTTCGTTTTTGATCAGTCGAAAATAAAACCATAAATTAATTCTATGATTATGATTAAGAAAACGCAAATCTTAGCTATGTTGCTTATTGCCTTCTCCATGGGGCAGGCTATAGCGCAAAAATCGGCGTTCAACAGTGCATTCTTATTGCTTCAGGATGATCAATTATCAAAAGCTACTACATTAGCGACATCCTTGAGTGGTAGTGAAACCGATTTTATTTCCGGAGAAATCGCCTTAAGAAAAGGTGATTTGAATAAAGCTCAGGAACTTTTCAATAAATCCGCAGCAGATGTAAAAAGTCCCTGGGGTATTGTAGGTTTGGGTCACCTCAGTTTGCAGAAAGGAGACTTAGTAGCAGCAAATGCGAATTTCGACAAAGCTGTGAAAGTCAACAAAAAGAATGCGCCAACTTATGAGATTATCTCGCGTATTTGTCTTTCGTTAGATAAACCAGATACTGCGACTGCGATTAAATACCTGAATAAAGGTTTGGATGTGAATAGTAAATATTCATCTTTCCAAATCATAAAAGGTAATATTTCCGCAATAAAAGGTGACTTTGGTGCCGCTGCAAATGATTATCAGCGTGCTATCTTCTTCGATGCAAATAATGCTGAAGCAAGTCGTGAGTTAGGTGTTCTTTACACAAAAGCCAAAAATTTCCGTGATGGTTTGGAAGCATTGAAGAAAAGTATCTCATTAGATCCGGATCAAATCACTGTTTACAAAAATCTTGGTGATTTGTATTATACTTTTGGTAAATATCCTGATGCAGAAGAAAACTACAAGATCTATATGGATCGTTGTGAAAAATCTACTGAAAACCTTGCTCGCTATGCATTCATTCTTTTCTTTAACAAGAAATATAATGAATCGTCTAAAGTTCTTGATGAACTTCTTAGCACAGGGGCTTCTGCTTCAGTTCTTTATCGTGTGAAAGGTTATGTTGCTTGCGAAACAGGTGATGTAAAAGGTGGTTTGGATTATATGAGTAAATTCTTTGCGACTCACAATCCCGATAAAATCATTTCTTCTGACTACGTTTACTACGCTAAGTTGTTGTTGAAAGATGGTCAGGATTCACTCGCTGCCACTAAATACGAAAAAGCGCTTACGATTGATTCAACTGTTGTTGAAAACTACGACGCTTTAGCTGATATTTATTCAAAACGTAATGATCACCTCAATGCAATTCGTATTTATACCAAATTGCTGACAGTGAAAAATGATCCGGCCAATATCAACTTTAGTATTGGTAAAGAATACTATTATCAGGGATATTACCTTTCAACTAAAACGAAATCAGCAAATGGCACTCCGGCATTAACTCCTGAAGCTTCAGACAACTACAAAAAAGCTATCGAAGCCTTTAAGTTAGTTCAGAAATTCAGTCCGAATTATGTTTGGGGATACATTTGGGAAGGTCGTGCTTCTGCTCAGTTAGACCCTGAAGCGATGACATCGGCCTCAAAAGATGCTTACCAAAAAGCATTTGATATCCTGTCACAAGGAGATCCTCAAAAAGGAGCAAAAAGTAAGATTGAATGTTTGAAATCTATCGGTTGGTATTATCTTGCTAATTCAGACCGTGCGACTAACGGACAGAAGGACGAAATGAAGAAACAAGCCATTGCTAAATATGAGCAAGTGCTTCAGATTGATCCAACCGATGCACAGGCTAAACAAGCGATTGCCAGCTTGAAAAAATAATAATGTTATTTATTCCATAGAAAAGGTTGCCATTTGGCAACCTTTTTTGTTATTTAGCTATACGAAGATATAACTATTCATTTACTGCTATGGAAAGTGACAGCTTAAAATCGTACGCTTCTATCTTGCTGGTATATACCGGAGGTACAATCGGTATGATTGAAGACCCCGAAACCGGCCTGCTACGTCCGTTTAATTTTGAACATCTGGTGGATAATGTACCGGAACTGAAGCGGTTTGATTTTCACATTGATTGTGTGCAATTTGATCCACCGATTGATTCTTCCGAAATTGAGCCGGTTGATTGGGCTAAAATAGCAAAGGTAATTGCTGACCATTACGAGGAATATGATGGATTTGTCATATTGCATGGTACCGATACAATGTCGTTCACGGCATCGGCCTTAAGCTTTATGCTGGAAGATCTGAATAAACCGGTTATTTTCACCGGTTCTCAATTGCCTATTGGGACGCTTCGTACAGACGGAAAAGAGAACCTGATTACTGCCATTGAACTGGCTGCCATGAAAAAGAACCATCGGGCAGTCTTCCCCGAAGTTTGTGTATTCTTCGAGCGCCATCTGATGCGGGGAAACCGGACTTCCAAGATAAATGCAGACCGCTTTAACGCATTTCGCTCCCATAACTATCCGTCGTTGGCTATTGCGGGAATACAAATCAATATTAATGCTTCTGCGATCAAAACAATTGGGCGCTACCAGCCCCTTCGACCTCATTACTCCCTAAATCAGAATGTCGTTATCCTTAAACTCTTTCCGGGGATTCAGCCTCAGATTGTGGAACAGATACTTGACCTGCCTACCCTGAAAGGTGTTGTACTTGAAACTTATGGTTCGGGAAATGCTCCGCAGAAGGAGTGGTTTCTCTCCAGCCTGAAACGAGCTGTCGAACGTGGGGTGGTGATTGTAAACGTTACTCAATGTCTCTCCGGAACAGTCTCCATGGAACGGTACAAGACGGGGCATAAACTGCAGGAAATAGGGGTAATCAGCGGGCGGGATATTACAACAGAAGCGGCTGTTACCAAGCTGATGTTCCTTTTCGGACAAGGCTACAATGCGGAGCAGGTGGCCCGAAAAATGAATGACTCCATTGCCGGTGAGATTTCAGTCGCTTCAGTTGTAGATTAATTGTTGGGATTGATACACTGCATCCAGACAACATCTTCAAAACCATTCT
>JAUZOF010000089.1 GCA_030706585.1 Bacteroidota bacterium | reverse complement strand
GGTCATGAATCTCTGCATGAGCCGAGTGGATGGGGAATTCAAACAATCCCACGCCCAGTTTGATTAACCGCTTGTAATCCTTTTCTGTTCCTTTCGTGCCGTTGCTGATGAGTGTGACCTGTTTGCCCTCCATGCGGCAGTAGAGAATCACCTCGGCAAAGCGTTCCGAAAGAAAAGGCTCACCTCCTGTAAATGCAACATACTGGATATCTGTTGTGCTGAAAAGCTGTTTTAACGTACCAATGGCTTTCTGGTAAGAGTTGAATGGTGTGCGTTCTACAGCATCCGTTTTCCAGATGTTGTAGCAATAGACGCAATCGAGATTGCACCGGTCTGTTGTTTCAAAGGCGATATGGGGGAGATTGAGCATGGGTTTATTTGTTTTTCTCAGGTAAATTAAATCGAATGGGTAATGATAGTTTTACTGGAACAGCTTTACCTTCTTCTTTTCCGGGTTTCCATTTGGGAAATGATTTTATAATTCGAATGGCTTCAGCATCTAATAATGGGTGAATTCCATGAATAACTTCAATATTTGATAATGTCCCATCTTTATTTACAACAAAAGTACAAAAGACTACTCCTGATATTCTATCTTTTGTGGCTTCCTTTGGATAAATCAAATGCTTTTCAATAAAATCTTGCATTCCTTCTTCTCCATTCGGAAACTCTGGCATTTGTTGTACAAACATAAATGGGGTATTTTCATCATTTAAGATGTTATTTGGGACAATAACGTAACATGAGGCTGTCGTATCGTCCATATTTGAGTTTAATTTTGCTCGCGATGAATCAATTGATTCCTCTGGTAATTGTATATCATAACACGAAATAATTGGTTCTACAAACTGCTTCTTGTTATTTATTACTTTAGAAGTCCGTGTATTTGCTTTTGCTGAATCTTGGTCAATTGTATTCTTTGTTGAATCCTTTGTATATTGATTGTTCTGACTTTTTAGATGATTATTCTTTACTTTAGTATCGCATCCTGTTATTCCTATTCCCACAATCAGCGTCCCGATCACCAATTTCGGCTTTACAAACATACTCCATCCTCCCGATTTATCAGTTAAATAGGAGAAGAGACGAAACAACAGATGAAAGGTGTGGAGTTGAATTCTTTTTGCCATGGTTATTTCTTTTTCTCAGGTAAAGTAAAACGAATAGGTAATGTGAATTTCACGGGGATTGGTTTACCGACTTGTTTACCCGGTATCCATTTGGACATTTTTTTGATTACTCTTATAGCTTCGACGTTAAGTGACGGATTGATGCCTCTAATAATCTGGATATCAGAGATTCTTCCATCGGCCTTTACTATAAAGGAACATATCACCATTCCTTCAATTTTTTTTTCAATAGCGTCTTTGGGATAGACGATGTTTTTTGATAAAAACTTCTTTAAAGAGTCAGCGCCACCCGGGAATTCCGGCATTTCTTCAACAATGATATAGCAAGTTTCTTCTATATCTTGCATTTTAACTGTTGAATCTGAAGTTTTTGCCTGAGTAGAACTATTCTTTTTTGATTGAGTTGTCTGTTTTGTTTTACTATCTGATTGGTCATTCTGACTAAATAGTTTTTCTCCAGGAATTAAACCAGAGCTTAAAATCAAAGCTCCTATCACCAATTTTGGCTTTACAAACATACTCCATCCTCCCGATTTATCAGCTAAATAGGAGAAGAGGCGAAACAACAGATGAAAGGTGTGGAGTTGGATTCTTTTTGCCATGGTTAATGATTTACTTCAATTATAACGATAGGAATTCTCGTAGCTTATATAACAAATTGCCTTTTTCATCACTGCTCTTATTCCGGCAATCTGATCACTTCTTGTTTTTGGGGTATCACATCATTATATGCCTTTTTCAATGATGTTGTAATAACACAATCTTTATCTTTAGTTACCATTACCGAAAAGGTTTGAGTTCGGTAGTTAGCATGAGATATTGTAACATCATACTTTCCCACTTGAAGCCATTTGTTGTTGAATGAACCGTCTCTTAAAGTGTTTATTTCTAACACAGGAGTTAAATGTGCAAATTTTTTGAAGGTTATACGGGCCTCTGGTATAGCCTTTCCTGTTTCGGTATCATATACATTTCCCTTCACGCAACCTTTAACTAATGTATTCGCTAAAGGTCTTAGTCTTTGAGGTCTTACAATTGGTATTTGATGTAATTTAATCACCTTTCTAAACTCTAAATGAAATTCAGGCTCTTCTATTCTAACATCTTTGACTCTCTTTTCTATTTTATAGAGGATTCTGTCAGCTACCGTAAAATAATCTTCTACAGAAAAAGAACTTACATTGTCAAGCGTCTTTTCACATAAGAGAATTGCTGTTTTATATTGAACTTGAGTTTCTTGATTCAATGAGAAGGTGTCAAGATCTTTAAGGTGTATATCTATTATATTGTATAGTTGATTAGAGGCTTTCAGAAGCTCGTTTGTAGGTAATTTATCAAGAGCATCAACAGAGAATAGTGTTGTGCTCTGTAAAAATACTTTTTGCTGGTCTATCGCATATGATTGAATCTTTTGAGAATAATCGACAGTCATACTAATCAATCTTGATTTGATACTTTGTTTATATGCTATACTGGCAATATTCTTGTAGGATATTTCATTGATCAGCGCAATAGCATTGTCAAATTCAAAGATAAGATAAGTCATCTGAGTCACTCTACTGGTAATCTCCGGTCTGGAATGGAGTAGCTGTTGAAGCATTTCATATTTCTCCAGTTTTTTCTGCAAGTCGGGATTCATAATTCTGCTGATATTTAATATTCTGTTTAATGTTCAGATAAATAAAGGATTGTCCCGATTTATCTATTCTTTACCTCAATCTTATTATCATCTATATCGAAAGTGAAAATCTTCGCCAGGGCAGTGGATAAGACAGAAAAGTTTTTCAGTCCGTAGAGTTGTCCATACAATTTAAAGGTACAGATGTCCGTAGCTGAAATAAATGGTTCGGCAACCAAATGGCTGTGAATAAGTCCCTTTACTACCGAACCGTCTTCTCCCTTAGAAGGAAGTGGAAGCAGTCTCGAATGAAATCTTTTCCATGAAAGAATCTTACCGCTTTCATCTGCATGGAAGATGTAGTCATTTCCCAAAGGAATGATATTGTTTTGGGAAGTACCCGTAACGAAATAGAGTTTGAATCCTTTTCCGTTGGGAATAATCTGGTTATTCAATGTATAGCCCTGGGGAGCGCCCACAGGATATTTCTCTTTGATGATTTGTTCGATCATCTTGTTTCTGGCATCTATTAGTTGATTTTCTTTGAAAGTCAATTCTCTGATATGTGTACGAGTCAATACCGGAGCATCAAATGTTTTGCAAAAGAAATATTCTATCAGGGATTGT
The DNA here is from genome assembly GCA_030706585.1 of Bacteroidota bacterium. Classification (GTDB taxonomy): domain Bacteria; phylum Bacteroidota; class Bacteroidia; order Bacteroidales; family UBA7332; genus CAXXIC01. The sequence continues at coordinate 8,001 of JAUZOF010000089.1, read as the reverse complement.
TTCTTTGCCTTATCGTAGAAAATTGTCCGTACGGTATCGTTTGTCTGGTAAACAAGATAGTTTACTGCAACTTGTTTAAGATCTCCCCGTTCATGAAAAAGATCGGTAGATACCCAGGCTGCCCGTTCGAATTGGTAAAGTTTTGTTCCTTCCTGCAGGATAGAATCGGTCTTTTGTTTGATTTCCTGATCGGTGAAAGATGTTTGTCCGTAGCAAAGCTGTGAGGTCATCGCGAGCAATACGATAATGATGTTTTTCATTGTATCTGATTTTAATGTTGTCATTATGTGTGAAATAAGAACGTGGAAGCCAAACTACAAATTCAGATGCATATTACCCATTCCATGTCCGTTCATAAATATCAACGTGATCATAACCAATAAAAGGTTTATGATTCCCATCAACATGATTATATATCCGATGATTTTTATCAGGGATATCATTTTATGGTAATTGTAATCGCCCGGAGTTTCTTCCGGATTCTGCTTCCTTCTAATAAGTTCGAGCAAAGTTTCGAAATACCTGCTGATTAATAGACCGACAGTGATTAATAAAGCGCCTTTCATCAGGCCTGTCAAAAATGAAATAAAGAATATACCAGACATAGGATTAAAGATTTGAAGTAGCAAACATGTTATTATAAGATTACTTTTTACAGATTAGATTCATTTGTGGCCATCAGTTTATCCAGCTCTTCAAGTAGTTTCTGAAATTCTTCTTCTGAATAGCCCATAGAGCAATAAACCACTTTGCCGCTTCCATCTATAAGATAATTACGGGGAATGTATTGTGTGGCAAACAGACTGTAAATTTTCTTTTCGGGATCGGCAAACATCGGTATTTCATACTTATTACTCTTTTTGAATGTGGCAATCTCTTCAGCCGTATGTTGACGCCCGATTATCATGAGTCTGAACTTTTCGTTGTCTTTGTATTTGTTCCATACCTTTTCCTGTAGTACGGGAAGTTCCATCCGGCAGGGGCCGCACCATGTCGCAAAGAAGTTGATGAGTACGACTTTTCCTTTGAGTTCAGCTGATTTCATCAACTTCCCACTTTCACTTTTATAGCTGAAAGCAGGCGCTTGTTGCCCCGTTTTTATCAGATCGGTTTGTGCAAACAATACCAGGCAGAACAAACTCAATAGAATGCTACTAACATATCGTTTTTTCATAGTTCAAAATGTTATGGGTAAAGTGTCAGTTTTTATTTTATCTCCACTTCGCTAATCTCCTTATCTTTCCAGATAAGAGAAATATACGAAGATTGGTCTTTATCATATTGTTCATATGTAATTTCGAAACTATTTTCCTCAATTTCCCAAGGATTTATTCCTTCAATATAATATTTATCTAACCAATCAGCTGTAAATGATTGTTTCACGACTGGCTGGTTTCTCCAATATTCATCTACTTTCCGGTTTATATCTTGTATATTGTCCAATAAAGCATAGATACCCTTGATCTGGCCGGGAAAAGGAGTGTTATTATCCCCTTCGAGAATAATTACTGTTTCCGCTTTCTGCCCCGGAATAAGATAGGTTCCGGTCCAGACGCAATCTTTGGTTTTCTTCTTATTTCTTATCCGGGCAGTCAATTCCCCGATTCGATTGTCATTATATGTGATCTCTTTTCCAAAGATCCAGTCTTGTATAAATCCCATAATGTGTTGTTTGTGTGTTTTTGTGGTTGTAAACCTGTCAGGTCTTCAAGACCTGACAGGTTTTAGATGGATATGTTTCATTTGATTGAATCAGCAAGCACTTTCACTTTATTCAATTCAGAATTTACCATAGAAATTGGTGATATCAAAATAGATACTCTTTTTCTCACCTAACTTTGTGATGATATCTATGATGTCATAGCGTTTTTTATTTTTACCCGAACAGGATTGCCCTCTTACACTGGCATCCGGATAATTCTGTTTAATCCATTTATATTCTGCAGCTACCCCTTTATCTTCTGTGGTTTCGGTGATTATAATTGCATTTTCGCATGAGCTGCCGTCAGCCAGTTTTTTGACAACAATCGAATCATTTTGAGCAGTAGCGATAGCCGATACTTTATTTTCTGCTTTGGCCAGCATAAACATCATTGCCATAACGGCAAATAAGAATCTCTTTTTCATGGTGGTATAAGGTTTGTTGTTATTTGTTTTTTATTACACCTGTCAGGTCTTCAAGACCTGACAGGTTTTGAAGATAAATTTATTCTCTTCTCCCCACAAATCTCCCAAAAAATCCCCAAACCACCAACTCTCCAGAGAAATATTTATCAACTAAATTAAGCAAAAAGACAAATAATTGAGCTTTTGTCATTGCTTATAGTGCTAAAATGAACTGCAAACAATGTGTATAACAAAAAATAACACACTGAATCATTGTGTATTGTAGGGTTTTAATACATTTGCCAATGTAATAAATGTTATCCGATGTTTTATGTTGGATAATAATATAGAAAGGAGGCCGATATAAGTGAAAGATGAAAGTAGTAAATAAAACTGATTATTAGTCGGTTGAGTAGATTGTAGTTGCCGTTAAGAATGGCAATGTCTTACCGGCTAAGTGTGAGATTGATAGAATTAAGTTATCTACTGTAAAATGTAAAAATTATGCGTTCAACTCAGTTTAAACATGAGCAAAATGTGACTAATATGGACGAAATGATCACCCGGGTGCAGACATTCGGGGAGAAATATCAGCCATCCAGAGCCGCTTTGCTTATTCCCAATTTAACAAAGATAAAAGATGATGGAGGGGTATGTATAGAGGAAACCCATACAGCAACTGTCCTGATGAATAATGCAATAAGCTTTAGGAAAACACTTTATAGTGATTTTGATAAATATGTTACCCGGATAAACAATGCGGTAAAGGTATCAGGAGCTTCCAATGAGGTAATTGATCAGTTTCAGAATATTGTACGTGAATTGCGGTCTCAGAGAAGCACTGACAAACCGGAAAATACTGATACTACTGAAAATGAAAATGACCCGGTAAATAGATCTGTAACGTTACATTTGGCTGCGTATGACCGTAAAGCCTCAAACTTTAACCGTCTTGTTGTTTTTCTCAAAGAAATTCCTGAATATAAGCCCAACGAACCCGATCTGACTATTGAAGCGATTTCAGCAAAATCGGTGGAGTACAAGAATGCCAATCTGGCGATTACATCTGCCAGCGTACTGGTAGATACTCATACCAATAAGAGGGATCAGGTCTTGTATGAAGAAGGTGTTGGGTTGGTCGATGTCGGTTTGGCGGTTAAGAATTATGTAAAATCCGCTTTTGGAGCCGGATCTGCACAATACAAAGCTGTTAGTAATATCTCATTTAACAAATAACCCTTTCACCTGTTTTGATTTTCAATTTTGATTAGAAAGTATCTTGATAGTCCAACCCTAATAGGTTTTCAAAACCTGTTAGGGCTTTTTTTAAGCCTTTCATGATAGTATAATGAGAATAAAAGCCTTTTGAGACTTCCACTTTTTATATCTGCCTTTATGATTGAAACAGGATATCTGCTGTTTCATATATCCGCTTTTCTATCTGATCGTTTTCCATACCTGATTTTGTATTATTGATTTCCGGATTATATATATCCATTCCCGGTTTATCATTATCGTAAAACGATTAATACATATTGATAATTGATTAATCTATTTTCAAAGTTGGTTTATCCTACAGTAAAAAGGTATTAGTCCTACGCAATAATAATTAATCTATATTCAAAGTTGGAAGTTCCATATCTTAAAAGGATTAACCAATATCCAAACCGGATTAATCTATATTCATAATTGGTTTATCAATATCGAAAGTCGAACTATCAATATCCAAACTTGATTAATATATATTCACTATTGGGTTATATATCTTCATAGTTGGTTTTGCAATTTCCATTCCCTATTTATATATGTTTACAATCGGCTTTGCATTTTCGTTGATGGGGCCATTATTCTTTATAACCGGTTGTTTCAGGCTTTAAGTTGTGGTATTATGTCGTGCTACATCTTATATAAAGCTAAAACAGATTACAACAATAGTAATACAAAAGTTTTTCACCGGTTTGATCTGATGTGTGAGATAATCTTACGGGTGTCGCGGTTTTTAACCGCGAAAATATTCGGGGAAAATCAGCGGTTAAAAACCGCTGCACCCAAAACGTACTGCTATTTATGAAAGTGTTTCTGTCAGTCTTTCATCAAATAAACAGTGTAAACACCTTTCATACCGGATATATTCCCAAAGAAACTCTATTTCATGTTATTTACAAATAGTTTTTCCGCTATTGAAAACGGGTTGACTATATATTATCTTGCAAACATAAGAATGGCTATGCTACACCAACGTTTGGTTTAGCATAGCCATTGATTGAACTCCCTTTTTTATTTCATATTCCACACCGGAGCATCAGTACGGAAAGGTGATGCCGGCAATCCTTCCTTATTAAAGAAGTTGGATTGTGCTTCTTCATGCCATCCGAAGCGTACATTTTTTGGCGATTTAACATTCTGAGAATAGACAATTACCTGATTGTTTTCAATTTTAGCCTCTGCTTGCACAAACTTACCATCTTCTCCTGCAATGGTGAACCAGGTAAGTGGCTTACCGTCTTTACTGATCAACCCGCTGCCAATGTGATCAAATGACAGGATAATCTTATCATTCATTACCTGCATTGATTTATAGACCGGGCCGGAGTATTCGATGTTTTTTCCATAACTTTTTGCTGCTGCAATCAATGCAAGACGATGTGCCACATCCCATTTATTCCATGGGTGAATATCTTTGAGGCTATCGACCAGATCAGTCGTGACTACCATACCTGTAGATGGAATTTTGAGACATTGAGACTGTGCTTCCCAGGTAATGGGCAGTGTTTCTACATCATGTGGAAAGCGATCTTTAGTTCGATGTGTATAATAGTGTGGTGCAATCTGTACATAGTAGAAAGGCCAGTTCTTTATGCCAAATAAATTACGCCAGGTGTCAACCATAAGTTTAAATTTGTCACAATAGCGCAGGCTATCGTGTACCATAAGATTAGATTCTCCCTGATACCAGAGTACTCCTTTAGTTGCAAAAGGAATTACCGGTGCCAACATGCTGTTATACATTTGCCCTGGATGCATTCCGTCAATCTTGAAGTCTTTTTTGGAAGCTTGCTCTTTGAAGATCGGAGATTGTTCGTAGGCCCAGTCGGGTGTCCATTGTTCTACGCGGGTTCCGCCCCACGATATCGACATGATGCCGATGGGTACACCGATCTCTTTATGTATTTCCTGAGCAAAAAAGTATCCGATAGCTGACAGATTATTCAGTACGCTATCGTTGCCATTTACCCAGCCTTTGGTTTTATATTCGTTGGGTTTGTAATTCTTTTCCACGTAGAAGTAACGGATGTTATCCGGTTGTATTTTCTTCAGCTCCGCAGCTGCCACATCGGGAGTCGCTTTGGGGCCCTGATATTTCTTTGTCTTTCTATTCAGGGGGTATTCCATATTGGATTGACCCGAACACAACCATACATCTCCCACAAGTATATTATTCAGGACGATCTTGTTTTTTCCTTTGATCGTCATTGATGCAGGTTTCTCAGAGGCTTTAAGTGGTGCAAGCATCACTTTCCAATAACCGGACGTGTCGGTAACAGCGGTTTTGGTTTGTCCGGCAAACTTTACGGTGACTTTTTCGCCCTTGTCGGCTTTTCCCCAAACGGGTACGGATTGGTTTCGCTGGAGTACCATGTTGCTTCCAAGCACTTTTGGCAAAGTAACTTCGGCCTTAATTCCCGCAGCCAGCAGAAGCACCAGGGTAGGGGTGAGAAGTGTTTTGATTTTCATAGTAAGTAGTATGTTTTGTGTGAATAAATAATCCTGAATGATTATGTTGGTAATCAAAAAAACGCACAAATATAGTCAGATGCCTCTTTCGTTATTCTTTGGGTGAAGGATAGGACATGTTTTTGTATGATTTACCCATATATTTTGAAGTTTGACATCTGGTAAATGCCTTTCGCTCTTTGATGAATGAATGATTGAAGGGATAATTTTGATATTTTGGATACCATATTTGATGATATCTGTTGAGGATATAAAAGAGATGGAAGGCTCTTCTTATTGATAAATACATATCTTTGCATTCAGCTAAAACCAATTATTTACCAAAACAATTACAATTATGCCAACACCTGTATCAGAATGTCTGTACTGCCAGAAATTGCCGGTATTAGACGAATTGATGATCAAGATTGCCGATCTGGAAGTTTCCCAGCTTTTTCTTTTCAAAGAACAGTCTCACCCGGGACGTTGCAATGTCGTTTATAAAGATCACGGCGTTGAACTATACGAACTGAGTGATGAAGAGCGTAACGCCTTTATGCGTGATGTGGCTAAGACAGCTAAAGCTATCGCATCGGCTTACAATCCTACTAAAATCAATTACGGTGCATTCTCTGACAAACTTTCTCACCTGCACATGCATATCGTTCCTAAATATGAGGGAGGTTATAACTTCGGTGGCGTGATCGAAATGAATCCACAGAAGACTTATCTTTCAGATGCGGAATATGCTGAAATGATTGACAAAATCAAAGTTGGATTATAATCACCAAAATATGAAAGGACGCTCCACGGAACGTCCTTTTTCTTTACTTCTGCATCGAGATGCTTTTCTGACCTGAAATAAAAAACGAACCATTCATATATTACGGATGGTTCGTTTTGATTTATGCTGATGGGTTAGAAAAATGATGCGAAATCCTGCTTGATAGCAAATCCTGCCCGTAACATCGAATGATATTGTTTGTAATTGTGCAGCTCTTCGCCATAGCCTTTATAGTATTGGAAGAATATGTATCGGTTGTCATTTTGCGAAAGCCTGAAGCTAAGATCCAGAGTCAGGTTTACACCGTCATTTTTACCTCTGGGATTGAGCAGGAGAGAGCCTCTGACCATTTTTGAACGATCCATTGCACTAATAGCCACATATCCATACCCACGATACTTCATCAAATCAGAATTTTCCTTACCGATACCAAAGGGAGCCCATAATTTCCCCTCAAAGTGCAACCTTGGATTGAAAAAATACTCTCCTGTCAAAGAGACATTGTTCCACCCATGATTGTTCAGCGAATCCCTGCCGTCCGATTCATGTTCGGCCATCAACGAGGCTTTTCCGATAATATGTTTTCCTTTAAAGATAATCTTCGTCAGTCCGATAGACGGATTGAAATTGTGAGTCATTGATTTGTCGAAGATGTTCCAGAAAGTAGTCTGGCGGTAGTTCATTATAAGATAGGAATGAAAAGGCATAATATCTTTGGTGAACCGGTATCGGAGCTCGATCTGCGCTTTCATGTCGGCATTTTCCTTCTCAAATTCGTCTTCGATAGGAGCTCCCGTACTCAGATAGTTTTCTTTTCCCGGGGCAAATGCCGGAGATTCGTTTATCTGACGAATGAGGTCGTTTCTGTTTACTTGCTGATAAACTTTGATATAATTGGGCTTGTGGATGTCAATGCTATCCATCAAAGCTGAATAATCAGTTTGTGCGGCATAGGTGGAAAGGGAGCAACTCAATCCTGCCATTATTGACAGAAGCAGAGGTTTGCGAAAAAGTTGTTTGCAGATCATTGTTTTCATCGTCTTGACCATCTCGGGTAAATTGAATCGGACAATCTTCGGATTGTCTTTGTTTAACGATGTAAAGTTCAGGATTGTGAGGAAAACGGGGATATGTTTATCGGTAAGACGGACTGTTTTACCGTTAAAAAGTAGGATAGTCCGGATAAATATTACACTCCGGTTACAATCAGTGTTTCTGGTGATCGCAATAAAAAACGACAAAGAGGGAGAAGATTCTCCTGTCTTTGTCGTTTCGTTAAATGTCTTTGAAAAGCGATTATTTTACCACTTGATGTGTTCGTCGATAAACTTAATCAGACCATCAGCCATCACTTTTTGTTCTGCGGCGATGGGGTGTCCCGGAGTATTTTTGTAAGG